>NZ_JBPGXG010000043.1:0-30219 GCF_056755255.1 Monashia sp. HAY1-5C
TCCGTCGTCGGCAGCGTCAGATGTGTATAAGAGACAGGGGCGTAGGCCGCCCGGTGTGCCTCGTCCGCCACGGCGTCGGCGCGGTCGCTGCCCCAGGCGGCATCGGCACGGGCTGGAACGCCCGGTCCCTCGGCCGGGTGCTCGCCGCGGAAGACGTCGAACCACGCCTCGGAGGATGCTGCGGGACCGGGTACCTCCTGGGTGGCGCCGAGATCGATGACACCGGTGCGCTCCGGTTCGCTCGCGCCCTGCGGCTCGGGAGCACCTGCGGGCTCGGGTTCGGGCCTGCGCGGCTCGTCGCTCATGGCGTCGATTCTGCCGAACCCGCGGACGCCGAACGCACCTGGCCCACCTGCGGCGGACGGTTGACCACCCGGTTGGTGACGACCCAGTACGGCGCGCTGACGGCGGCGAGCCGGCTGGACGCCGGGGCATCCGGGCCGGCGGCTGTCGAGCCGGCTCCGGAGACGGCCCCCGCGCCCGTGGAAGCCGTCGAACCGCTCCCCCTGGCCGACGACCCGAGGCGGCTCACGAGCAGCGCCGACATGCCGGAACCCATGGTGCTCGGACTCGAGCCGAGGCTGGCCACGGGCACTCCCGCCGACGGCAGCCGCGTCCCGCCCGGCACGGGTGAGACGGCCAGGCCCCACGCCGCGGCCACCGAGGCCCCCGCGGCGAGCGACGCGACGACCGCGGCCCGCATCGGGGAGCGGTGCAGCGCGGGCGCGCCCGGACGCACGGTCGGCACCGGGTCGTAGGTCGGCAGGGCATGGCGCACGCCCATCGGCGGCAGCGGGATGCGCGGGCCCCCGTCGTGTCCCGACCCCGGCGCGGTCTGAGCCGCCGCGAGACCGAGCAGCGACGAGCGCAGCGACGACGGCATCCCGGTGTCCGAGCGCAGTGCCGCGACGATGCGCCGCTCCCGGTCGACCGCGTCGCGGCACGACACGCAGCACACGAGGTGCCGGTCGTAGACGTGGAGCATCGCCGGAGGCAGGGCCCGGTCGACGTAGGCGCGCACGTAGCCTCGCAGGTGCGGCGTCACGGGTTCACCTCCAGGCGCATCGGTCGGGCTCCACGTCGTTCGTCTCGGCCGGCTCAGCGGGTCCCGGCGGCGACTCGGCGGCCGGGAAGGCGCAGGCCGGGGCGCGCCGTGCGTCCCTCCGGGCGGGCCCCCTTGGTGGCGCCTGCAGCCGGTGCGGCCGCCACGGCGTCGGGGGCTCGGTGGGCCAGCGCCTCACGCAGCTGCGCGCGGCCGCGGTGGATGCGCGAGCGCACGGTGCCGAGCTTGACGCCGAGCGTGGCGCTGATCTCCTCGTAGGACAGGCCCTCGATGTCGCAGAGGACGACGGCCGCGCGGAACTCCGGCGCGAGCGCGTCGAGGGCCCGTTGCACGTCGTCGTCGAAGCGGGCGTCGTGGTAGGTCTGCTCAGGGCCCTTCTCGCGGCTCGGGAGACGACCTGCGGCGTCCTCGGGCAGGGCGTCGAAGCGGATCCGCTGCTTGCGGCGCATCTTGTCGAGGAAGACGTTGGTCGTGATGCGGTGCAGCCAGCCCTCGAACGTGCCCGGCTGGTACGAGTGCAAGGAGCGGAAGACCCGGACGAAGACATCGTGGGTGAGGTCCTCGGCGTCGTGCGGGTTCCCGGTGAGGCGGTAGGCCAGGCGGTAGACGCGCGCCGAGTGCTGCTCGACGGTCTCCTCCCACGTGGGAGGGGTCCACGTCGACTCGGCCGGCGCCACCGCGGGGTGGGGCTGGGTGGACGGCACGCTGCTGGTCACGAGAGCCTGGGACCTTTCGAGGATCGGTTCAACGACGTGAACGCATCGGGTCGGCGATTCGTTCCCCTCCACCGTGCCCGTTTCGGCTGTCGCGTCACCAGCGGGAACCTGTGCGGACGCTGTGAACGTGGGGACCGGCCCCGTGCGGGCAACGCGTCAGGTCGCGAGGTCGCCACCGGCGCCGGTGCGGTCCCCGCCCGGGCCCCGGGCGCCCTGCTGCCCGGCGTCGTCGGGTACCGCCTCGTGGTGCCGCAGGCCCGGCGAGCGCCGGTCCTCCTTCATCTCGGCCTCGAACAGGTGCCGGCGGCCACCGACCAGCGCCTCCCGGGCCTCACGCTCGAACGCCTTGAACGTCGCGTAGTAGCCGTCGTCGTACTCCTCGACGACCTGGAAGGTCCAGCGGCCCTCGAGGACGTTGCGCCCCACGAGCTCGCGCCCGATGCGTTCGGCGAGATCGGTGTGACCGGCCTGGCGCAGCAGGTCGACGGCCTCGCCGAGGGCCAGGTCGGCGGTGCCGGTCAGCCGGTGGAACCCGTAGAGGTGGCCTCGGGCGTCCTCGACGACCTCGAGTGCCTCGGACAGCTTGCCGAGCGCCTCGACCGTCGCGTCGTCGACGCCGTCGGGGCGCCGGTGCTCGGCGGTCGGCCGGTCGGGCTCTCCAGTGGTCGTCGGCAGGTCCGTTTCGTCCATGACCGCACCATAGGCACGGAGGGGCCGGGCTCGTCCAGAACCTGTCGTTGCCGTCGCAGTAGGGTTGCGGCCATGAGTTCGCAGAAGGTCGCCGCGTGGTCGCACGCCGAGGAGTTCGTCGCCCCGAGCGAGCACGTCGAGCAGGCCCGCCTGCGCGGCGAGGAGCTCGGCGCCCGACCGGTCGGCAACGGCGTGGGGGCGACCCTGCAGTTCCTCGCGGCGGCCACCGGCGCCAAGGCCGTCATGGAGGTCGGCACCGGCGCCGGCGCGTCAGGGCTGTGGCTGCTCGGCGGCATGCCCGCCGACGGCGTCCTCACGACCATCGACCTCGACACCGAGCACCAGCGGGCGGCACGAGAGGCGTTCGCCGCCGCCGGCATCGCCCACCAGCGCACCCGGGTCATCGCCGGTCGCGCCCTCGACGTCCTGCCGCGCATGACGGACGCCGCCTACGACCTCGTCGTCGTCGACGCCGACCGGCAGGAGTACCCGGAGTACGTCGAGCAGGCCGGGCGCCTGCTCCGTCCCGGCGGCACCCTGGTGCTGACGTGGTCCGACGACGAGTCCGACCCGGCCAAGCGGGACCCCGAGACCCGGACGCTGCGCGAGGTCGGCCGCACGCTGCGCGACCAGGACCGGTTCACCGTCGCGCTGCTGCCCGTCAGCGAGGGGCTTCTCGTCGCCGTCAAGAGCTGACGCCGGTCGCCTGCTCCCGCTGCTCCCCGCCCGGCGGCCCGGGCGCCCTGACGTTTCGGGACGTACTCGGACAGACCCGGGCAGGGTTCCCGAATGTCGGGCCCGAGCACCCCGCCGCCCACTCGCCGAGGACTAGCCTTGGCATCCTCACCGTTCGTTCTGCTGCCGGGCCCGGCGTCCGGCTCGCGACACGAGATGGGCGCGCATGAGCACGATCGAGCAACCCTCCACCCCGGCGAACGGGCGTCCCGGCGACCGCCGACCGCCTGCCACCGCCCCCGTGACGACCCCGGCCGGGGGCGCTCGCGCAACGCCCCCGGGACGGTCCGACGCCGGAGCGGTCCGGGCCCCGGCGAAACCGGCCGCCCCCGCCGGCCCCACGGCCCGCGACCTCGCCGATGCCGCCCGAGCGAACGCGGCAGGCGCCGACCGCCCGGGTCATCTCGGACGCCTCCCCGGCCCGGTACGGCAGGTACCGCCCCCGCCGCGTGAGGTCACTGGACCGGCCGCCCCGGCGGCGCCGCTGACCGCCGACGCGTTCACGGACGAGGCCCTGCTCGGCCGCGAGCGCACCGTCGCCCGCACCGGCTGGCGGCGCGGGCTCGCCGGCCTGACCGGTGGCCGGGTGGCCCCCGGCCCGGGGCCGGCCGAGCGGCGTCGCGCCGCGCTCGAGGCCCGGGTCAGGGCCCCCATCGAGGGGACCCGCCGAATCGTCGTCATGAGCCGCAAGGGCGGCGTCGGCAAGACGACGGTGACCGTGGCGCTCGGGGCCACCTTCGCCCAGAGCCGGGGCGACCGGGTGGTCGCCGTCGACGCCAACCCCGACGCCGGCAACCTCGCCCGCCGCATCGCCGGGGACTGCCCGCGTACCATCACCGACCTGCTGGCCGACGCCGACGCCATCGACACCTTCTCGACGATGCGCCGGTACACCTCGCAGTGCCACGAGTCACGGCTCGAGGTGCTGGCCTCGGACGACGACGCGAGCATCAGCCAGGCCCTCGACCGCCCGGCCTACCGCCGCGTCGTGTCCCTGCTCGACCAGTACTACAACCTCGTGCTGCTCGACACCGGCACCGGCATCCTCGACAGCGCCAACCAGGGGCTCCTGGCCGAGGCGGACCAGCTGGTCCTCGTCCTGCGTCCGGCCCTCGACGGCGCCCGCGCCGGGTCGCAGACCCTGGACTGGCTCGACGCGCACGGCTTCGGCGACCTCGTCGCGTCGGCGGTCGTCGTCGTCAACGCCGTCAACCACGCGGGCGACCCGGCGGTCATGGCCATCACCGAGCACTTCTCCCGCCGCTGCGCCCACGTGTCCCACATCCCGTGGGACACCGCGCTCGAGGCCGGCGGCCGCACCCTCCTGTCGCGGCTGGCCCCGAAGACCCGCGAGGCGTTCGTCGACGTCGCGGCCGCCGTCGCCGACCGCTTCTCCGTCGTGACCCCCTGACTCCCGGTCGGACCGCGCTCCCCCGGCCGGGACGCACGACGGCCCCCGACCTACAGGTCGGGGGCCGTCGGAGGCGTGAGTCGAGGCGCCTGGGGCAGGGAGCGGTTCAGCTGACGCCGTCGCAGCCCTGGATCGCGTCGCGCAGAGCCGCAGCCTCGTCGGGGGTCATCTCGACGACCAGCCGCCCGCCGCCCTCGAGGGGCATTCGCAGCACGATGCCGCGACCCTCCTTGACGACCTCGAGCGGTCCGTCTCCGGTCCTCGGCTTCATTGCTGCCATGGTTCCCCTTCCCTAGGAATCCTCGGTCTTTGGTCCCATTATTCCGTGTCTGGATTGCGAGACCTAATCCGGACGTGAGGATGCGCACGTGCGGGGCGCCGCACCTACCGTGGCCCGCCCGGATGGGACAGAGTGGCGCCCATGACCGCGCCCCAGTCCCATCCCACCGACGGCCCGACCTCGGACCGCGCACCCGTCGACACCACCGGCCCGCTCGTCGTCGAGGTCGACGGTGGCGTCGCGTGGGTGCGCCTGTCGCGCCCCGATGCCATGAACGCCCTCGACGAGACGCTCAAGGACGAGCTCGTGTCCGCCCTCGAGTCGCTCGCCGCCGACGAGACGGTCCGGTGCCTGGTCCTGACCGGCGCCGGCCGGGCGTTCTGCGTCGGGCAGGACCTCAAGGAGCACGTCCGCAGCCTCGCCGACCAGAGCGCGACCCTCGCCACGACGGTGACCCGGCACTACAACCGGATCGTCACCGCGCTCGCGACGATGAACAAGCCCGTCGTGGCCGCCCTCAACGGCGTCGCCGCCGGCGCCGGCCTCAGCTTCGCCCTCGCGTGCGACGTCCGCGTGGCGGCCGACACGGCGGGCCTCAACACCTCGTTCGCCGGGATCGCGCTGTCGTGCGACTCCGGGGCCTCCTGGTCCCTGCCCCGCCTCGTCGGCACGGCGCGCGCCAAGGACCTGCTGATGTTCCCCCGCACCGTCGGCGCCGCGGAGGCGCTCGAGCTGGGCCTGGTCAACCGGGTCGTGGCGGCGTCCGAGCTCGAGGCCGTCGTGGGCGAGCTCGCCTCGAGGCTCGCCGCCGGGCCGACGCTGGCCTACGGGTCGATCCGGCGCGCGGTGGCCTACAGCGCCACGGCGCCGCTGGCCGACGCGCTGGCCAACGAGGCCGAGCTCATGGCCTACACCGGACACAGCGCCGACCACCGCGCCGCGGTCGACGCGTTCCTGGCCAAGGACGAGCCCGTTTACACCGGCCGGTGACGCCCACCGGCGTCGCCGCTCGTGGGCGCGCCGGTCGCGGTCGGCGTCACGGCGGGTAGTCACCGTTCGGCGAGGGGACGTAACGCCACAGGATGTCGGTCCAGTACCACTGGCCCACGACGAAGAGCGCGAGCATCGGCACCGCGCGCACCAGCAGCCGGGTCCACGTGGTGCCGCGGCGGTCCGGCCAGCCGGCGCCGACGACGACGCCGAGCAGCGGGAAGAGTGGCACGAGGTAGCGGAAGATGCTGGTGAAGGGGTCGAGCACGGCGGCGAGGTAGGCCGGGTAGGCCAGCGACCACGTCCGCAGCTCGGCCCCGAGCGCCCGAGCCCAGGGGCCGGCCACGAGGGCCACGACCGCCGACGGCACGAGCCAGAGCAGCACCGGACCCCAGGTGTCGCCGAAGACGTAGCGCGCCATTCCGGCCCACGGCGTGAACGGCTCCACGGTGCCCGAGCCGCGCCAGGCGCCCATCGTCCGCGTGTAGGCGTCGGCCTCGCCGGTGACCCACCAGGCGATCGCGGGCCAGAGGAGCCCCGCGACGCCGCACCCGACGAGCGAGGCGACTCCCGCGGCGAGCTCCCCCCGGGTGACGGGCCGCTCGGTACGAGCACGCCAGCGCAACCACAGCGCGACGAGCGTCACGACGCCCAGCGGCACCGCGACCGGACGCGTCAGGCCCAGCAGCACGGCGACTCCCGCCGCCACGAGCCACCGCTCGCGAGCCAGGGCGTAGAGGTACCCGACGAGCAGCAGCATCGCCGGTGCCTCGGTGTAGGCCAGCTGCAGCGTCACCGACGCCGGGAAGCACGCCCACAGGAGCACGACGACGAGCGCCGCCCGGTCACCGAGCCGGTCACGCAGCAGCAGCGCCATGAGCACGGCCGCGCCGAACCCGCACCCGAGCGCGAGCGTCGACCCGGCGGCCGGGAACGACAGCCCCACGGCCATGAGGACCCGCGAGGCGTACGGGAACAGCGGGTAGAAGGCCCAGGCGTTCTGCTGCACCGAGCCGCCCTCGCCGACGGGCAGCTGCGACGGGTACCCGTCGAGGGCGATGGTCTGGTACCACTGGCCGTCCCACAGCGCGGTGAAGGGGAAGTAGGTGACCGGCACGTGGTCGCCACCCGTCATGCCGCTCGGCACCTGGCGCTGCATGACGACGAGCAGGATCGCCGTCGTGACGACGCGGGCGGCGGCGTAGAGCGCCAGGACCCATCCGACGAAGGTGC
Source organism: Monashia sp. HAY1-5C (assembly GCF_056755255.1). Classification (NCBI taxonomy): domain Bacteria; kingdom Bacillati; phylum Actinomycetota; class Actinomycetes; order Micrococcales; family Intrasporangiaceae; genus Intrasporangium; species Monashia sp. HAY1-5C. The sequence continues at coordinate 7,119 of NZ_JBPGXG010000043.1, forward strand.
GGCGGGGCAGGCTGGGAGCCAGGTCCCTCATCCGCTGCGGTCGTCGCCGACGCCGCGTCCGGCCGCCTGCGGCAGCCCCGCTGCATCGGCGGGTGGCGGCTCGGTGGGCGGCGTGGGCGCCGTGGGCGGCGAGCCCTCGGGGCCCGGACGCTCGTGGGCGGCTCGCGGCTCCTGGGCGGCTCGCGGCTCCTCGGCGGCTGGGGCCTCCTCGGCGGCCCGGGCCTCCTCGGCGGCCCTGGCCCCTCCGCCACCCGTGGGGTCGGCGGCGTCTACGGCCGCCGGCGCGGCGTCGCCGCGAAGGACGGCGATCTGCTCGTCCTTCTCGCGCAGCTCGCGGCGCAACCGGTCGACGACGGCGTCGACCTGGCTCATCCGGTAGCCGCGGGCGGCGACGTCGAAGACGAGGTCGTCGAAGTCGTCGTCGGCGATCGCCTCGTCGGGCAGCGGCTCGTGCGACAGCGAGGCCGTCGGCCGGCCGAGGCCGCCCCCCGCCAGACCGAGCACGAGCGCCACGACGAAGCACACGACGACGACGCCGACGAGCAGGATGAACCACTTCACGACGCGGTCTCCTCGTCGCCACGGTGCGGATCGGCGGCCTCGGGGGGCATCGTCAGGCCCGGCTCCTCGAAGGTGCGGATGGCCTGCACGGCCTCGTCCGGGTCGTCGGTGAGGACGAAGCGGTCCAGGTCGGCCGGCACGATCATGCCCCGGTCGAGCACGGTGCCGCGCAGCCAGTCCAGCAGACCGGACCAGTAGTCGGTGCCCATGAGCACGAGGGGGAACTCGGTGACCTTCTGCGTCTGGGCCAGCGTCAGCGCCTCGAAGAGCTCGTCCAGCGTCCCGTAGCCGCCGGGCAGCACGATGAACCCGCGCGAGTACTTGAGGAACATGACCTTGCGGGCGAAGAAGTACCGGAAGTTGATGCCGATGTCGACGTACTCGTTGAGGCCGGTCTCGAAGGGCAGCTCGATGCCGAGGCCGACCGACGTGCCTCGGCCCTCGTACGCGCCCCGGTTGGCCGCCTCCATGGCGCCGGGACCGCCCCCGGTGATGACGGCGTACCCGGCCTCGACGAGGCGCCGGCCGACCTCGATCCCGGTGGCGTAGGCGGGGTCGTCACGGGCCGTGCGGGCGGAACCGAAGACCGCCACGGCCGGTCCGAGCTCGGCGAGCGCGCCGAAGCCCTCGACGAACTCGGACTGGATCCGCATGACGCGCCACGGGTCGTTGTGCAGCCAGTCCGAGCGCTGGGGCCGCTGGAGCAGCCGTTGGTCGGTCGTCGTCGTCGGCACCTGCTCGCGGCGCAGCGTGACCGGACCGGTCTGGCGTCGGGAGTCGCGGGGCCCGCCGGACCGCGGCGGGCGCGGTGCCGGGGCACCCGGCTCGCCGGTGCCGGCGTGCCGCTCCGGAGCCGCCGGGTGTTCGTCGTCACTCACAGCGCCACCCTACGTGCCGGTGCCGTGCGCAGACGCGTCAGACGCGTCAGCCGAGCCAGCGCAGCAGCGCCGCCTCGGCGTCGACGTACTGGTGTACCGGGCAGTGCTCGTCGTCCATGTGCGCGAGGTTCGGGTCGCCCGGGCCGTAGTTGACGGCGGGCACCCCGAGCGTCGAGAAGCGGGCGACGTCGGTCCAGCCCTCCTTGGCGTTGACCGGGACCCCCAACGCCTCGACGAAGGCCTGCGCGGCGGGCAGGAGCAGTCCCGGGCGCGCGCCGTCGGCGGCGTCGCCGAGGGTCACCTCGAAGCCCTCGAACACGTGCTGGACGTGGGCGAAGGCCTCGGCCACGTCCTTGTCGGGGGCGTACCGGTAGTTGACGGTCACCGTGCAGCGGTCGGGGATGACGTTGCCGGCGATGCCGCCGCTGATGGCCACCGCCTGCAGCGCCTCGTGGTAGTCCAGCCCGTCGACGGTGATCGTCTCGGCCTCGTAGGCGGTGAGGCGGCTCAGCACGGTCGCGGCGTCGTGGATCGCGTTGTGGCCCTTCCACGGCCGCGCCGAGTGGGCGGCGACGCCGGTCGTCGTGACGTCTGCACGCAGGGTGCCCTTGCAGCCGCCCTCGATCGCGCCGTCGGTCGGCTCGAGGAGCACCGCGAAGTCCCCGGCGAGCAGCTCGGGATGGGTCTGGCCCACCCGGGCCAGGCCGTTGTACCTCGCGTCGATCTCCTCGCACTCGTAGAAGAGGAAGGTCAGGTCGCGCTCGGGCTCGGCCAGCTGCGCCGCGATGCGCAGCATGACCCCGACACCGCCCTTCATGTCGACCGTGCCGCGACCCCAGAGGTCGTCGCCGACGCGCCGGGTCGGCAGGTTCGGCTCGGCGGTCAGCGGGACGGTGTCGATGTGGCCCGCGAGGACGACACGCTCCGAGCGGCCGAGGTGGGTGCGGGCGACGACGGTGTTGCCGTCGCGCACGACCTCGAGGTGGGCCAGTGGCCGCAGTGCCGCCTCGATGGCGTCCGCGAGGGCCTGCTCGTCCCGGCTGACCGATGCGACGTCACAGATCGCTGCGACGAGGGTCGTGACGTCGGCGCTGAGGTCGAGCGGCGACGCCGGGCCGGCGCCGGGGGCGTGCGGGGCGGCGTCGGTGACCTCGGCGGTGGCGTCGGTGACCTCGGCGGTGGCGTCGGTGACCTCGGCGGTGGCGTCGGGGGCGGCGTCGGCGGTCACGGGCTCGGTGGACGGGGTCGGCTCGGGCATACCGGGAAGGCTAGCCCGCCGGTGCCCGCCAGCCGGACGGGGAGGCCGTCTGGTTTCGGGCACCGGACCCCGCGGCCCTATCCTTTCGCGCATGTCGGAGCGCAGCGCATGGGGTTATGGACTGACGACGGTCACGGACGGCGGGCAGGTGCTCGACACGTGGTTCCCCGAACCGGCCCTCGGGGCCCGGCCCGCCGAGGCCTCCGCCGCCGCGGGACTGGCCGCACTCGCCGGCGAGGACGCCGCCCGCCGCGTCCGCACCGAGGTGCGTCTCGTCGAGGTCGACCTCGACGCCGCGCCGGCCGACGCGCCCGACGCCTACCTGCGGCTGCACCTGCTCTCGCACTGCCTCGTGAGGCCGAACACCGTCAACCTCGACGGCATCTTCGGGGTCCTGCCGAACGTCGTCTGGACGAGCGTCGGGGCCTGCGCCGTCGACGGGTTCGAGCAGACCCGCCTGCGACTGCGCGCGGCCGGCCAGCACGTCGCGGTCTACGGGGTCGACAAGTTCCCCCGGATGACCGACTTCGTCGTGCCGCAGGGCGTCCGGATTGCCGACGCCGACCGCGTCCGCCTCGGCGCGCACCTGTCCCCGGGCACCACGGTCATGCACGAGGGGTTCTGCAACTTCAACGCGGGCACGCTCGGCACCTCGATGGTCGAGGGCCGCATCGTGCAGGGCGTCGTCGTCGGCGACGGCTCCGACGTCGGCGCCGGCGCCTCGATCATGGGGACGCTCTCCGGTGGTGGCACGGAACGCGTGAGCATCGGCGAGCGTTGTCTCGTCGGGGCCAACGGCGGCATCGGGATCGCCCTCGGCGACGACTGCGTCGTCGAGGCCGGTCTCTACGTGACGGCGGGGACCAAGGTGACCCTCCCCGACGGCGCGGTGGTCAAGGCCCGCGAGCTCTCCGGCTCGAGCAACATCCTCTTCATCCGCAACAGCGTGACCGGCGCCGTCGAGGCTCGGGACCGGGCAGGCTCCGGCATCGCGCTCAACGAGGCCCTGCACGCGAACGACTGACCCCAGCCGACCCCACGCCCGGCGCGCCGTGGCGACGACGACGAGGACCCCATGCCGACCCGCCAGCGCCCGACTCTCGCGGAGTCCCGCGCGCCCCGACGTCCCGCGCGGCGCCGGCGGCGGGGTGTCGCGGTGCTGCTCGTCGTCGCGCTCGTGGCGGTCGGTGCCTGGTTCGGGGCGCGCTTCCTCTACACCAGTGTCGTCAACCCGACGTGCACCATCACGGCCGGAGGCATGACCGAGACCTTCGACCCCGAGCAGACCGCCAACGCCGCGCTCATCAGCGCGCTCGCGGTGAAGCGCCGGCTGCCCCCGAGAGCGGCGACCATCGCCCTGACGACGGCCTTCCAGGAGTCGAAGATCCGCAACCTGCGCTACGGCGACCGCGACTCGCTCGGGCTGTTCCAGCAGCGGCCGAGCCAGGGCTGGGGCACCGAGAAGCAGATCCTCGACATGGTCCACGCGACCAACGCCTTCTACGACGCGCTCGTCAAGTTCAGGGGCTACGAGAGCGCCGACATCACCACCATCGCCCAACGGGTCCAGCGCAGCGGGTTCCCGGAGGCCTACCGCGACCACGAAGGGCAAGGACGCGTGCTCGCCTCGACGCTGACCGGCCATTCGCCCGGCGGGCTCACCTGCCGCCTCGACGCCGCGAAGACGAGCGTGAGCCCCTCCCGCGTGGCCGACGACCTGCAGCAGCAGATGGGCGTCGCGTCGGTGCGCCGCGGCGAGAAGACCGTCACGGCCACGGCGTCGAACCCGGCCCTGGCCTGGGCGGTCGCGCACTGGGGAGTCGCGCGGGCCGAGCAGTACGGCGCGACCCGCGTCACGATCGGCGACCGCACCTGGGACCGCTCCGAGGGCGACGCCGGCTGGTCCGCCGGCTCGGCCACCACGACGGTCACCATCACGCTCGCCTGACCCGCTCTGACGCGACCGACGCCTGGTCGGGACGTCGGAGCCGGACGTCGCGCCGACCGGCCGGCCGGCGCGGCGCAGACCACGGCCGGCGCGTCCTCAGTCGATCCCGGCGACCCGGTCGAGGTGCTGCAGCAGGTCGTAGGCAGCCCGTTCGACCTTCTTGTGGCGCCACTCGGCGGCCCGGTACACGCAGGCGATGAGGCCGGTGCGGTGCACCCGCCGCAGGTCACCGCAGACGAACGCGTACCGCGCCTTGGTCTCGTCGTTGGCGCCCTCGGTCAGACCGAGGTGCCAGGAGGCGTACTCCTCCCACGAGTGGCGCTCGAGGTAGGCGTTCTGGGCCTCGGCGCCCGGTTGCACCTCGCCCCAGTCGCTGTCGAGCACGTACTGCCGCCGCTCGATGCGTTCGCGCACCGCCGCCACCGCCGCGTCGTTGACCGTGTAGCTCGCCATGACCCCACCTTGCCCCACCGCGCCGCGCCCCCGCGCACCGAACGAGTCGTTCGGTTGCTGCGACCCGGTCTCCGACAGGGAACCGAACGAGTCGTTCGGTTGCTCAGACCCGGTCTCCGACAGTGACCGAACGAGTCGTTCGGTCCCGAACGCGCCGTAGGGTGCCGAACGCGCCGGTGCACAGACGTTTTCGGCACCGAACGAGTCGTTCGGTGCCGAAAGCGTCGGAGGGCCCGGAGGGGTGGTGGGCGCTGGATCAGCCCTGCGGGTAGTCGCGCTCGGGGGACCCGGTGTAGATCTGGCGCGGGCGGCCGATCTTCGTCTCCGGATCGGTCATCATCTCGCGCCACTGGGCGATCCAGCCCGGCAGGCGGCCGATGGCGAACAGGACCGTGAACATCTTCGTCGGGAAGCCCATCGCCTTGTAGATGAGCCCGGTGTAGAAGTCCACGTTCGGGTAGAGCTTGCGCTCGACGAAGTAGTCGTCGGCGAGGGCGATCTCCTCGAGGCCCTTGGCGATGTCGAGCAGCGGGTCGTCCTGGCCGAGCTTGGCGAGGATCTCGTCCGCGGACTTCTTGATGATGGCCGCACGCGGGTCGTAGTTCTTGTAGACCCGGTGGCCGAAGCCCATGAGCCGGACGCCGCCCTCCTTGTTCTTCACCTTCTCCATGAACTTCTTCGGGTCGTCCCCGGACTCGTGGAGCTGGTCGAGCATGTCGAGCACGGCCGAGTTGGCGCCGCCGTGCAGCGGACCGCTCAGGGCGTGGATGCCCGCGGAGACGGAGTTGAAGAGGTTGGCGTGGGCCGAGCCGACGAGGCGCACCGTCGAGGTGGAGCAGTTCTGCTCGTGGTCGGCGTGGAGGATGAACAGGAGGTCGAGGGCCTTGGCCACGGTCGGGTCGACGGTGTAGGGCTCGACGGGGTAGCCGAAGGTCATCCGGAGGAAGTTCTCGACGAGCGAGAGCGAGTTGTCCGGGTACATGTAGGGCTGGCCGACGCTCTTCTTGTGCGCCATGGCGGCGATCGTCGGCAGCTTGGCGAGCAGCCGGACCGTCGAGATCTCGACCTGCTCCTGGTCGAAGGGGTCGAGGCTGTCCTGGTAGAACGTGCCGAGCGCGGAGACCGCGGAGGACAGCACCGGCATCGGGTGCGCGTCGCGCGGGAAGCCGTTGAAGAACGCGCGGAGGTCCTCGTGCAGCATCGTGTGGCGACGGATGAGGTCCTCGAACCGGGACAGCTCCTCGGGCGTCGGCAGCTCGCCGTAGATGAGCAGGTAGGCCACCTCGACGAAGGTCGAGTGCTCGGCCAGCTGGCCGATCGGGTAGCCCCGGTAGCGCAGGATGCCCTGGTCGCCGTCGATGTAGGTGATGGCGCTCTTGCACGAGGCCGTGTTGACGAAGCCGACGTCGTAGGTGACCAGACCGGTCTCCTTGAGGAGCGAGCTCACGCCGAGCCCGTCATTGCCCTCGACGGCGTCGACACCGGGGAAGGTGAGCTCCTTGTCGGCGACCTTGAGCGTCGCGTCCACTGCCTTGGTCACTTCGTTCCTCCTGTCGCCCCGGGCACGGGCGGTAAGTCGTCGGATTCCGCAGCGACGTTACCCCAGCGTCACCGGGCCTGGGAAAACAGGTGTCGGGCCGTGGACGCGCAGGTCGGGCGACGGGTGAGGGCTCAGAGCCGCTCGCACGCGGCGGCGATGCGCTCGTCGGTGGCGGTGAGGGCGATGCGTACGTGCCGGGCGCCGCCGGGGCCGTAGAACGCCCCGGGCGCCACGAGGATGCCGCGCTCGGCGAGGTCGGCCACGGTCGTCCAGCAGTCCTCGTCGCGCGTGGCCCACAGGTACAGGCCGGCCTCGGACAGCTCGATGCGCAGCCCCGCGCGCGTGACGGCCTCGACGAGCCGCGTCCGGCGCCGCGCGTACACGGCGCGCTGGGCCTCGACGTGGTCGTCGTCGCGCAGGGCCGCCGCCATCGCCGCCTGCACCGGTGCCGGCATGATCATGCCGGCGTGCTTGCGCACCTCGAGGATGCGCCCGACGAGCGCGGGGTCACCGGCCAGGAACGCCGCGCGGTAGCCGGCGAGGTTGGACTGCTTGGACAGGGAGTACACGGCGAGCAGGCCCGTGTGGTCGCCGTCGCAGACGTCGGGGTGCAGGATGCTGGGCGTGGCGGTGCCGTACTGCCCCTCACGCCAGTCGAGCTCGGCGTAGCACTCGTCGCTCGCGACGACCACGCCGTGCCGACGCCCCCACTCGACGACCTTGCGCAGGTGGCCCACGCCCAGCACCTGGCCGTGCGGGTTGCCCGGGCTGTTGAGCCACAGCAGCTTCGGCGTCGTGCTCGGCGTCATCGGTCCGAGACCGGTCAACGAGCCGACGACGCGCGGGGTCGCCCCGGCGAGCCGGGCCCCGATGTCGTAGGTCGGGTAGGCGACCTCGGGGATGCCGACGACGTCACCGGTCCGGACCCCCAGGAGGGTGGGCAGCCACGCGACGAGCTCCTTGCTGCCGATGGTGGGCAGCACGGCGTCGGAACCGAGCCCGGGGACGCCGCGACGCCGCGAGAACCACTCGGCGATCGCGGCCCGCAGGTCCGTCGTGCCGACCGTCAGCGGGTAGCCGGGGGCGTCCGAGGCGCCGGCGAGGGCGCTTCGCACGACCTCGGGGGTCGGGTCCACGGGCGTGCCGACCGAGAGGTCGACGAGGCCCCCCGGATGCGAGCTCGCCCGCGCCTTGTGGGGCGCGAGCGAGTCCCAGGGGAAGTCGGGCAGGTCGAGCGGCGCCGGGCCCGGGCCTGTGGTCGTGGCCACGGCCTCGTCACCGAGGGGCGTCACTCGTCGTGCGGCTGGGGCGGCAGGGCCGCGACGAGCGGGTGGTCCTTGTCGATGACGCCGAGCTTGGCGGCACCGCCCGGGCTACCGAGGTCGTTGAAGAACTCGACGTTCGCGTTGTAGTAGTCGGCCCACTGCTCGGGGACGTCGTCCTCGTAGTAGATGGCCTCGACCGGGCACACCGGCTCGCACGCGCCGCAGTCGACGCACTCGTCGGGGTGAATGTAGAGCGAACGCTTGCCCTCGTAGATGCAGTCGACCGGACACTCCTCGATGCACGCGCGGTCCTTGAGGTCGACGCACGGCTGGGCGATGACATAGGTCATGGGGAGGGGACCTCCTGGGAGCGTTCGGGGTGAAGTGCTGCACCGCCTAGTATGCCGGACATGACTGGCGAGCCCACGCGCGACCCCGCTGCTGAGACGGGCCCCGGGAGCACCCCCCTCACGGGCTCCGCGGGCACGCCGGGCTCCACCGACACGACCGGCCACCGCCTCACCGCGGGGCTGACCGTCGGCGGGCGCGTCGTCGTCCGCTACCGCCTCGCGGAAGGCAGCGACGCCGGTGCCACCGACTTCGTCGGCGAGCTCGTCGCGCGCAACGAGGACTTCCTCGTCGTCGACGCGAGGGCCGGGCAGGGTGGTCGGCAGACCGAGCGGGTCAAGCTCGTCCGCGCCGACGTCATCGCCGCCAAGGACGTGCCGCCACCGGCGAGCCAGCCGGGTCGCGCGCACCAGCGCGTGTCGGCCGACGACCTCGAGAGGCTCATGGCGCGTGGCTGGGCGGCGACGTCCCGCAAGGGGCTCGGCGACTGGCTGCTGCGCTCGGCGACCGGCTTCACCGGGCGCGCGAACTCGGTTCTGGCCGTAGGCGACCCGAGCCTCCCGATCGACAAGGCCATCGACTTCGCCGAGAGCTGGTACGCCGAGCACGACGCTCCTGCGCTGTTCCAGCTGCACGGCCCGACCGGCTTCGACGTGGCGGAGCAGCCGCTCGGCAAGGCGCTCATCGAGCGCGGCTACCTGCCCGGCGGCGGGCGGCCCGAGTGGTCCCGCGTCCTCGTCCTCACCGGCCTGTCCGCGCAGGTGCCGCCGCTCACCACCGAGTCGGTGCCGGTCACCGCGGACGCACAGCTGTCCCCCGAGTGGCTCATGGCCTACGCCGAGCAGCGCTCCGTCGTGCCGGGCACCACGGAGGCCGTCCTCACCGGCAGCGAGGGGCAGCTGTTCCTCTCGGTGCGCGACGAGCCGACCGGGCGGATCATCGGGATCGCCCGCATGGCGATCCACGCCGGTTGGGCGGGCATCTTCGGCCTCTGGGTCCATCCGGAGCACCGGCGCCGCGGCATCGCCTCGACGATCGTGTCGGCGATCGCGATGGTGGCCCGCGAGAACAACATGCCGGCGATGTACCTGCAGGTGTCCGGCGACAACACCGACGGCGTCGCCTTCTGGAGCCGGCTCGGGTTCACCGTGCACCACGAGTACACCTACCTGGCCCGCCCCGCATCAGCCTGAGGCCGTGGCAGCTCACCGGGTCACGGGGGCGTGGCGCCGGGGTTGGTGCAGATGACCTCGTCCTCGGGCACGTAGTGCGTCGTGACGTCCTCGCTCCGCACGAGCGTCGGGGAACCGGGGCGGTACCACTGCCGGGTCACCGTGACGTCGAACCCGGGGTTCGGCTGCTGCGGGTAGCACGTCGCGCTGTCGCTGCGGATCGTGCGGGGCGGTCTGACGTTCGTGCGCGGACCCTTGACGCTCCTGACGTCCCACACCTTGGTGCTCCAGACCCGGCCGTGCACCTGGCCCTTGTCGACCCAGGTCTGCAGGAGCATCCCGTAGGCGGTGTCGTTCGTCCACCTGTTGTCGATGCTCGGCCAGTAGACGGTGGCCTCGCGGCCCTCGGGGTAGCGCGGGATGAAGAACGCGTGCGGACGGAACTCGAGGAACCGGACCCCGGCGAAGTAGGCCAGGTTGTACACGACGGTCGAGACCTGTGAGACGCCGCCGCCGGTGCCGCGGGTCAGCCGGCCGTCGATGATGACGGTGCCGTCGGCATAGCCCTTGTCCTCCGTGCGCTCGCCGAGGATCGCGTTGAGGCTGAAGGTGCCTCCGGGCGGGACGTACGTGCCGTCGAGGCGCTGCGTGGCGACGACGAGGTTGTTGGTGCGGCTCGGGTCGTCGGTCGGGAACGGCGAGGAGAACTCGACGACCTTCGTCGTGATGCCCGCCCTGACGGCGTCCTGCGTGGAGAACGGGGGCTTGGCCGGGACCGCGGCCACCGTGACCGTGCGGCCCGTGCCGGTACCGGTGACAGCCGCGACGACGGCCTTGGCGACGGCGTCCTCGTCGACGGCCGCACCGTCGACCGACGGCACGAGCCTCGGAGCGCCGTTGCCCGGCCCGAAGACCCAGCGGGCGCTCGTCGCCGACCTCGTCGGGACCGTGACCTTCGCGGCGACGAGCCGGGCCAGGCCGGGCTCGTCGAAGCTCGCCCGCAGGCCGCCGGACCCGTCGGCCTCGACCTTCACGAAGGGGACCAGCTCGGTCGGCTGCACGACGACGCGCGACGTGCCGGCCACGAGGGTGACCGGCCCGGAGACGATGGCTGCGGCCGTGGTGTCGGCGAACTGCTCGACCGCCGCACCGGCCACCGTCGGCGCGGTGTCGCGCACCGCGGCGACAGCGGTCGTGGACTCGGGAAAGGCGCGCCGCAGGGCGAGCTTGGTGCCCACCACGTCGAGCGTCCGGCCGGACCGCGGCATCTCCACCGTGACGCGTCCGGCGGGGAAGGTGACCCGTCCCTCGCGCGGCGGCTGCTCGACCCTGGGGGCCAGCGCGTCGAGGTAGGCCGTGAGCCGGTCGTCGTCGACGCTCGTCAGCAGGGGCAGGCGCAGGGACCCGGTCAGCTTGGCCCAGATGGTGCGGGGGTCCAGCGTGAACCCGGTGAGGCCGTCGAGGGACCGGGCCGCGTCGACCCGGAGGCCGACGTCGACGGGCACGACGCTCACCGGCTCGGGCCGGCCGGGCACGGTGAGCGCGATGGGCCGAGTCAGGACCTCCCGCGCGCCGCGCTCGATGGCGGCGGTGGCCCGCTCGGGCGTCATGCCGCCGACGTGGATGCCCCCGACGGACACCGTGGCCGGCACGTGGTCGGCGGACCAGATGCTGAGGCCCGCGTAGGCGCCCCCGAGCACGACGGTGGCGGCGAGCAGCCGGACCGCGGTGGCGCGGCTCTCGCGGCGGGGCTGGGGCTGCCAGGTGTCCATGGGCCTCCGTACGCGGCGTCGTGCGCGGGCACGGCCTCGGGTGCGGCTGGTGGTGGCTCGAACGGTAGCCCGCCCGGGGCCCGGCACCGGCGAGGCGGACCGGTGTGGCCCGGACGTGACCGAGTCGTTGCCGGGCCGTGACGGCACCGGGGCCCGGGCCCCCGGTGCCCTTGTGCCCGGTGCCCCTGGGCCGGTGCCGTCGTGCCTGACGCCGGCGCGAGGGATCAGGCGAGCAGGCCCGCCTCCGACGCGGGGACGGCGCCCCCGATCGTCTCCCACGTCACGGGGTCGACGCGGCGGAAGCCCTCCCGAGTCGATGTCCGGGCGGCCATGAGGTTGGACAGCGCGTGCACGTCCTCGCTGGCCACGATGACCTGCGTGGCGTGCGCGCGCAGCGCCTGGTTCTTCACCGCCCTGGCTGCGGCGTCCTCGACGACGTGCGTCACGCGCTCGTCGGGCACGACCGACGGCGGGAACGGGTCGTCGGCGGCGGGCAGGACGAGCGGCGGCAGCCCGTCGGGGCGGGCCAGGCAGGCGGGGTCGGCGGCGTGCAGCCAGGCGCGGTCGGCGCGGGCCCACGACACCGGCGTGAGGATCTCGAAGGCGCGGTCGGGCCGCTCCGAGGCCTCGAGCAGGCGCAGCGCGCGCCGGGTCGCGTCGTGCGTCCGGACGTGGTCGGGGTGGCCGTAGCCGCCGTGCGCGTCGTAGGTGACGACGACGTCGGGGCGCACGTCGCGGAGCACTCCGGCCACGAGCGCCGCGGCCTCCTCGAGGTCGACGCCGGCGAACGCGTCGGGGCGGGCTGCCGCCGGCGAGCCCGCCATGCCGGAGTCGCGGTACCGGGACAGCCGCCCGGCGGCGGGGTCGGCGCCGAGCACGTGCATCGTGGCGCCGAGGCGTCGCAAGGCCTCGGCCAGCTCGGCGTGGCGGTGCGGGCCGAGGGCGTCGTCCGGATGCCCCTCGAGGTGGGCGAGGCCGGGCGGGATGACCTCGCCCTCCTCCCCCAGCGTGCACGTCAGCACGTGCACCTCGTCGCCCCGCGCGACGTGGTGGGCCATCGTCACGCCGCACGTCAGCGACTCGTCGTCGGGATGGGCGTGGACGAACACGAGACGGGCCACGGGGCCTCCTGCCGGTCGGGCGGGTGCGGGGACGGTCAGTGCAGGGAGACGGTCGCGAGGTCGACGATGCCGCCGACGGCGTGGTCCTCGTAGTGCACGACGCCGGCGCCGTGCAGGTACAACGCCTTGGTCGCCGAGAGCGCGACGTAGCCGCCGGCGTCACGCAGCGCGGTGTCGGCCTGCAGCCACACCTTCGCGCGCTGCTCGGGGTCGGGCGTGGCCTCGGCCTGGTCGATGAGCCCGTTGACGGTCTTGTCGTCGACGTAGCCGACGTCCTGTCCGGGACCGGTGGAGTCGATGTTGATCCGCGAGTCGAAGAGGGCCGGCAGGACCCCGGAGGCCGACGGCCAGTCGGGCGTCCAGACCCCGCGGAACACGTCGAAGGACGCGCCCGCCGTCTTGCGCTCGATCGTCTCGTAGTACTCCTCGGGGGCGACGCCGGTCAGCTCGACCTCGAAGCCGGCCCGCTCCCAGCCGGCCGCGAGGGCCGCGTAGGCCTTGTCGCCGAGGACCGAACGCGCGTAGACGACGCGCACCCGCACCGGCGTCCTGACGCCCGCCTGCTGGAGCACGCGGCGCGCCTGCTCCGGGTCGCCGTCGACCTTGGCGCCGCTCGGCACCTCGACCGTGGAGGGGTCGACGGCCGGTGACAGGATGGACCACGTCGGGGTGCCGGCCCCCTCGCCCCCGTTGGCGGTGACGTACGTGGCTCGGTTGGTCGCGAGCGCGAACGCCTTGCGCACAGCGGGGTTCGACATGACGGGGCTGCGCATGTTGAGCGCCAGGTAGTCGACGTTGCCGGTGTAGGGGAAGGTGAGGCGGGCCTGCAGGTCGGTGCCGGCCTGGTTGCGCAGCGTCGGGCTGGCCTGCACCCACGAGACCGCGTACGCGTCGTCGTCACGCTGGTTGAGCAGGCGCTGGATGACTGCGGCCTCACCGAGCCCCGTCGTCACCTCGATGCGGTCGGGGTAGGCCCGGCGGACGGGGTCGGTGCGGGGGTCCCAGTTCGCGTTGCGCACGAACGTGCCACCCTCGTCGGCCTTCCACGGCTTCTCCAGCCGGTAGGGGCCGCTCGACATGACGTCGTAGGAGGTCTTGTCGTCCTTGCGGTCGCTCGAGGCCTTGCGAGGGGCGAACTCGGGCAGCGCCACGACGTACGGGAAGTCCGGCTCGGCGTCGCGCAGGTGGAAGGTGATGGTGCGTCCCGAGCAGGCCACGGCCCGGTCGAAGTCCGGCTGGTGCGCCGTGTCGTCCGGGCCCTGGTAGACCGGCTTCTCGAGCCCCTCGGCGGTGACCTTCGTCGGGATGTCGAGCAGGAAGCTGGCGTAGTTGGTGCCGGCGACGTGGGTGCGCCGGTCGAAGGTGCGCGCGATGCCGTGGCGGACGTCGTCGCACGTGATCGGCGAGCCGTCCTGCCACGTGAGCCCCTCGCGCAGGGTGAACGTCCACGTCCGCCCGCCGTCCTTGGCGGTGCCGGTGTCGGTGGCGAGGTCGGCGACGACGTCGCGCTGGTGCGCGCCCGTGCCGTAGGCGGTCAGGCCGCGGGCGAAGACGCGCTGGGCGAAGAACGCCTCGGGCCCGACGTACATCAGCTGCGGGTCCCACGTCGCGACCTGGCCGGCCACGAGCACCTCGAGCGTTCCGCCCGGCTGCGGGGCCGCGTCACTCCCGACGCTGCCCGTCGACGTCGCCGGCCGGACGACGTCGGTGGCCGCGCCGGCATCACCCGTGCCGGTGCACCCGGCCGCCGCGGACGCGAGCAGGACCGCGGCGAGGCCGGCCCCGAGGGACCGGCCGAGCCGCGCCGAGCCACGCAGCGCACGCACCACGCCCGCCACGGCGGATCAACCCTCGGCGCGTGCCGCCGCCCGGGCCCTGGACGCCGTGCGCGCTCGCTCGTTGGCATCGAGGACGACCTTGCGGATGCGCACGGCGTCCGGTGTGACCTCGACGCACTCGTCCTCGCGGCAGAACTCGAGGCTCTGCTCGAGGCTGAGCTTGCGCGGGGGCACGATCTTCTCGAAGTTGTCGGCGGAGGAGGCGCGGACGTTGGTCAGCTTCTTCTCCTTGGTGATGTTGACGTCCATGTCGTCGGCCCGGGAGTTCTCGCCGACGATCATGCCCTCGTAGACGTCGGTCGTCGGCTCGGTGAAGAGGACGCCGCGCTCCTGGAGGTTGACCATCGCGTACGAGGTGACGGCGCCGGCACGGTCGGCGACGAGTGAGCCGCTCGTGCGCGTCGTGATGGTGCCGAACCACGGCTCGTAGTCCTCGAAGACGTGGTGGGCGATGCCCGTGCCGCGCGTCTCGGTGAGGAACTCGGTGCGGAAGCCGATGAGGCCACGGCTCGGCACGAGGAACTCCATGCGGATCCAGCCGGTGCCGTGGTTGGTCATCTGCTCCATGCGCCCCTTGCGGGCGGCGAGGATCTGGGTGATCGGGCCGAGGAACTCCTCGGGCGTGTCGATGGTGAGGCGCTCGACCGGCTCGTGCAGCTTGCCGTCGACCTCGCGGGTGACGACCTGCGGCTTGCCGACGGTCAGCTCGTAGCCCTCGCGCCGCATCTGCTCGACGAGGATGGCGAGCGCGAGCTCGCCACGGCCCTGGACCTCCCACGCGTCGGGACGCTCGGTCGGCAGGATGCGCAGCGACACGTTGCCGACGAGCTCCTTGTCGAGGCGGTCCTTGACCATGCGCGCCGTGACCTTGGTGCCCTTCGTCGGGCCGCGACCCACGAGCGGGCTGGTGTTCGTGCCGATCGTCATCGAGATCGCCGGCTCGTCGACCGTGATGAGTGGCAGCGGCACCGGGTTCTCGGCGTCGGCGAGGGTCTCGCCGATGGTGATGTCGGGGATGCCCGCGACGGCGATGATGTCGCCGGGGCCGGCGCTCTCGGCGGGCTTGCGCTCGAGGGCCTCGGTCATGAGCAGCTCGGTGATCTTGACGCGCTGCTGCGAACCGTCGTGGCGGCACCACATGACCTGCTGGCCCTTGGTGATCGTGCCGTTGTGCACCCGCAGCAGCGCGAGGCGGCCCAGGAAGTTCGACGCGTCGAGGTTGGTGACGTGCGCCTGCAGCGGCGCCTCGTCGTCGTACGTCGGCGCGGGGATCGTCTCGAGGATCGTGGCGAAGAGCGCCTCGAGGTCGTCGGCCTCGGGCAGCGCGCCGTCGGCGGGGCGCTCGAGGGAGGCACGGCCGGCCTTGGCCGAGGCGTAGACGATGGGGAAGTCGATCTGCTCCTCGGTGGCGTCGAGGTCGAGGAAGAGCTCGTAGGCCTCGTCGACGACCTCGGCGATGCGCGAGTCGGGGCGGTCGACCTTGTTGATGCAGAGGATGACCGGCATCTTGGCCGCGAGCGCCTTGCGCAGCACGAACCGCGTCTGCGGCAGCGGGCCCTCCGACGCGTCGACGAGGAGCACGACGCCGTCGACCATCGACAGCCCGCGTTCGACCTCACCGCCGAAGTCGGCGTGACCCGGGGTGTCGATGATGTTGATCGTGACGCCGTCGGCCAGACCCCGGTCGGTGGCCGCCTTGCCCGTGTAGTGGATCGCGGTGTTCTTCGCGAGGATCGTGATGCCCTTCTCGCGCTCGAGGTCACCGGAGTCCATCGCGCGCTCGTCGACGTGCTGGTGCTCGCCGAACGCGCCGGCCTGCCAGAGCATCTTGTCGACGAGCGTGGTCTTGCCGTGGTCGACGTGGGCGACGATGGCGACGTTGCGGATGTCCGCACGAGTCTTCAGGGGCATGGGGGACAGTCTCTCAGGGGTTGGGCAGTGGTTCCGACCACGCGGGGCGCGGCCGGGCCGGGCACGGTCCGGCATCCGACGGCGGTCCGGGCCGTCAGCCCGCACGCACCAGGGTCTCGATCCGCTCGACGATGGGCAGGTCGGCCGGCAGCCAGGCGACGCCCTGCAGGTCGTCGACCTCGAGCCACCGGAGCTCGTCATGGTCCTCGAGGGGCGACGGGTCGCCCTCGATCACCTCGGCCAGCCACACCAGCATCTCGTACCTGTCGCCGAGAGGCCACGTGGCTCCGGGGAGCGGACCGGGCACCTGCACGCCGACGCGGACCGTGATGCCGAGCTCCTCCCGCACCTCGCGGTGCAGCGCCGCGAGCGCGTCCTCCCCCGGTTCCACCTTGCCACCGGGCAGCTCCCAGCCACCGGCCAGCACCGAGGGCTCGGTACGCCGCGCCGACAGCAGGCGGGTCGGGCGCGCGAGGTCGTCGACGATGGCGGCGCCGACGACGAGGGCGCGGGCAGGGACGGGCGGGCACATGGCGTCGTCGATAGTGCCACAGCACGGTTTACTGGGGTGATGGCACGACGACTCGACGACGACGAGGTCACGCGCCAGCTCGGCGACCTGCCGGACTGGGCCCGTGACGGCGACACCATCAGGGCCTCCTTCACGGCCCCCGACTTCCCGACCGGCATCCGCCTCGTCGACGAGGTAGCCGCCGACGCGGAGTCGATGGACCACCACCCCGACATCGACGTCCGCTGGACGACGGTGCGCTTCGCCCTCTCGACGCACTCCGAGGGGGGCCTGACCCAGCTCGACGTCGAGCTGGCGCACCAGATCTCCCAAGCGGCCGCCCGCCTCGGCGCCTCGGCAGAGTCGTCAGGGTCGGCCGGGTCGGCGACGGAGTAGGCGCCGGCACGGGCCCGCGCTACCATCGACGGGCGGGTCACGGGACGGCCGGGACCGCACCCCGGGTGCGGCGCTCGCCTAGGATCGCACCCATGCGACCACACGCCAGGCACGAGTCGCGCGGGTCCCGCGACGGCTCCCAGGAGGGCCATAGTCCCTCGCCGGACGCAGTCCGGCCGCCCCCGTCCCACCACCCGCTCACCGGGGTGGTGGTCGCATGAGCACCGTCCTCGGCATCGCCCTCGGCGTCCTGCTGATCCTCGCCCTCACCACGGCCACCGGCTACTTCGTCGCCCAGGAGTTCGCCTACGTCGCCGTCGACCGGACGGCCCTGCGCGAGCTCGCCGAGGCTGGCGACGACGCGGCCCGGCGCGCCCTGCGGGTCACGTCGCAGCTGTCGTTCACCCTCTCCGCGGCGCAGTTCGGGATCACCGTCACGGCGCTGCTCGTCGGCTACGTCTCCGAACCACTGGTCGGCGCGGGCCTGGCCGACCTGCTCGACCCGTCGATGTCGTACGCGACCCGCCTGTCCCTGTCCGTCACCGCGGTGCTCGTCTTCTCCACCGTCGTCCAGATGGTGTTCGGGGAGCTCGCGCCGAAGAACCTCGCCATCGCGCGCACCGTGCCCCTGGCGCGGGCCCTGAGCCGCACCACCCTCGCCTACCTCACGGTGGCCGGCCCGGTCGTCCGGCTCTTCGACCGCGCCTCGACGTCGCTGCTGCGCCGGGTCGGCATCGAGCCTGTCGACGAGCTCGAGCACGGGGCGACCGCCGAGGACCTCAGCCGCATCATCGACGCGTCGCACGCGGGCGGCCTGCTCGACGACGACCTGTCCGACGTCCTCGAGGGCGGGTTGCGCTTCCGCGAGCTGGACGCCGGTGACGTCATGACGCCGCGCGTGCGCGTCACGACCGTCCGGGCCACCGACCCGGTCTCCCGGGTCGTCGAGCTGCTCGACACCGGCTGGTCGCGGTTCCCGGTCACCGGCCGCGACGGTGACGACATCGTCGGCGTCGCGGGCATCGCCGAGGTGCTCGCCGTCGACCGGCAGGAGCGGGCGACGACGACCGTGGCGTCCGTCGCCGCCGAGCCGACCGTGGTGCCGACGAGCGCTCCCCTGCCCCGCGTCCTCGAGCAGATCCGCGCCGACCACCGGCAGCTGGCCGTCGTCGTCGACGAGCACGGCGGCTTCGCCGGCATCGTCACCTTCGAGGACGTCGCCGAGGAGGTCGTCGGCGAGATCCTCGACGAGGACGATGCGACACCGGCCGGCATCGTCGACGCCGACGCCGACGCCTGGCTCGTGCCGGGCCACCTGCGCCTCGACGAGCTCGACACCGCCACCGGGCTCCGGCTCGAGAGCGGCGACACGCACTCGACGGTGAGCGGGCTCGTCCTCGAGCACCTCGGACGTACCGCCGTCGCCGGCGACACCGTCGTCGTCGAGGCGAGACTCGAGACCGGCGACCGGCGCCGCCCCGCCAGCGGCCTCTGGACCGACCCCGGGACGGACGCCGGGACGGGCCCGGGCACCGTCGCCGACAGGGACACGGACAGCAACGGGGACACGCACGCGGACTCCGACGCCGACCGGGCCCGCGACCCGGAGCCGCGCCGGCTGCCCGTCTCGGTGCGCGTCACCGTCGGGGCCGTCGAGCGCCACGTCCCCTCGTCGGTCCGCGTCGAGGTGCTCGACCTCATGTCCGACCTCGAGTCCCTCGACCGGGACACCGAGACCGCCGAGCCCGGCGAGCCCGGCGAGCCCGGCGAGACCGGCGAGGCCGACCCCACGGGGGCCTCCGGACGGGCGGAGGCGGACCGGTGACGACCGCCCTGCTCGTCTCCGTGCTCCTGCTCGTCCTCAACGCCTTCTTCGTCGCCGCCGAGTTCGCCCTCGTCGCCAGCAAGCGGCACCGCCTCGAGGAGCGTGCCGAGAAGGGCGGCGCCGCGGCCCGCTCGGCCCTCCGGGGCTCGCGCGAGCTCTCGCTCATGCTCGCCGGCGCCCAGCTCGGCATCACCCTGTGCACCCTCGGACTCGGCTCGCTGGCCAAGCCGGCCGTGGCCGACCTGCTCGAGCCGGTGCTGTCGTTCCTGCGCCTGCCCGACGCGGTCGCCTACCCGGTCGCCGTCGTGCTGGCCGTCGGTGTCGTCGTGTTCCTCCACATGGTCGTCGGCGAGATGGCGCCCAAGTCATGGGCCATCGCGCACCCCGAACGGTCCGCCGTGGTCCTCGCGCTGCCGTTCCGCGGTTTCACCTGGGTCGTGCGTCCGGCTCTCCGCCTCCTCAACACCCTGGCGAACGGCTGCCTGCGTCTGGTGCGCGTGCAGCCGGTCGACGAGCTGGCGCAGGTGCACGGCCCGAAGGAGCTGCAGCTGCTCCTCGCCAGCGCGCACGAGCACGGCCAGCTCGCCGAACCGGAGCACCGCGTCCTGTCCGGCGCCATCGCGCTCGACACGACACCGCTCACCGAGGCCCTGGTGCCGCTCGAGCGCGTGGTCGGGGTGCCCTCGTCGGCGTCCTGTGCCGCGGCGGAGGCCCTCTCGCGCGAGTCGGGCCGGTCCCGGCTCGTCGTCACCGACGAGGGCCGGCCGGTGGGCGTCGCCCACGTGCGCGACGTCGTGCGAGCCGACCCGGGCGCGCCGGTGACGACGGTGACGACGCCCGTCCTGCGAGTCGCCTCGGGCCTGTCCCTCCTCGATGCGCTGTCGGTGCTGCGGGCCGAGCGGGCCCAGCTCGCGCTCGTCGAGGGAGCGCGGGCGCCGGTCGGCATCGTCACGATGGAGGACCTCCTCGAGCGCGTGCTCGGGCGCTTCGACGACGAGACCGACGCCTGAAGAGCCACCCGACGCCGTGGGGCGGCGGGGCCCGCACCCCGGGCGAAGCGGCCCGCTGTGGAATCCTTCCCCCCGGAGGACCACATCGCCGGAAGATCTCCGCCCTGTCACGATTCGGCCACGTCGGTTGCCGCCGGTGTTTCGCGGCTGAAAGATGTTGCGGACGGTCATGGGGGGCCTAGGGTGGCGGTCGCTTCGCAGTCCGGAGGGCGAGCTCGCCCTCCTCGCACAG
Source organism: Monashia sp. HAY1-5C (assembly GCF_056755255.1). Lineage (NCBI taxonomy): Bacteria > Bacillati > Actinomycetota > Actinomycetes > Micrococcales > Intrasporangiaceae > Intrasporangium > Monashia sp. HAY1-5C. The sequence continues at coordinate 27,158 of NZ_JBPGXG010000043.1, forward strand.
TCACGATCCGGAGGTACAGCCCGTGAGCACACCCCTTGAGGTCGAACCCGGCGCAACGTCGGCGGAACCGGAGGCGGTGCTGCAGGGAGAGCGCAGGATCGAGGGTCGCTCGCTCGGGCAGATCGCCTGGGCCCGTCTCAAGCGCGACAAGGTGGCCCTCGGCGGCGGCGTCTTCGTGCTGTTCCTCATCGTCGTCGCCATCTGCGCCCCGCTCATCGTCGGCGCGCTCGGGCACCCGCCGAACGAGTTCCACCAGGAGCTCGTCGACGCCAACCTGCAGATCCCCACGGCGCCCTTCGGCGGCATGTCGAAGGACTTCCTCTTCGGCGTCGAGCCGGTCAACGGCCGCGACATCTTCAGCCGGATCATCTACGGCTCGCAGATCTCCCTGCTCATCGCGTTCCTCGCCACGATGCTCTCGGTGGTCATCGGCACCGCCCTCGGCGTCATCGCCGGCTACTTCGGCGGCGCCGTCGACACCCTGATCAGCCGGGCGATGGACATCTTCCTCGCCTTCCCGCTGCTCGTCTTCGCCATCGCCCTCGCCGGCGTCGTGCCCGACCAGGCGTTCGGGCTCAGGGGCGACGCCCTGCGCATCGCCGTCATCGTCTTCATCATCGGTTTCTTCAACTGGCCGTACATCGGGCGCATCGTGCGCGGGCAGACGCTGTCACTGCGTGAGCGCGAGTTCGTCGACGCGGCGCGCAGCCTCGGCGCCCGCACGCCGCACATCCTCGCCATGGAGGTGCTGCCCAACCTCATCGCGCCGATCCTCGTCTACGCGACGTTGCTCATCCCGAGCAACATCCTCTTCGAGGCGGGTCTGTCGTTCCTCGGTGTCGGCGTCCAGGCCCCCCGGGCCACCTGGGGAGGCATGCTCTCCGACGCCGCGCAGTGGTACCAGATCGACCCCTGGTTCATGGTCTGGCCGGGCCTGGCCATCTTCGTGACGGTCCTGGCCTTCAACCTCTTCGGGGACGGCCTTCGTGACGCCCTCGACCCGCGGTCGCGGTAACCACCGCACCCGCATCCCGCAAAAGAAGGAGCGCATCCACTCATGAAGAACACACGCGTGATGGTGGTCGCGACCGCGGCCGCCCTCGCCCTGGGTCTTTCTGCCTGCGCCGGCAGCCAGACCCCGGGCACCTCCCCCAGCGGCGGCGGCGGCGGTGCAGGCGCAGGTGCGGCCACGGCCGCCGACGCGGCGCTGAAGGCGATCGTCCGGCCGTCGGACAAGAAGGGCGGCACCCTGCGCTTCGGCATCTCGAGCGACTGGGACTCGGTCGACACGGGCGACACCTACTACGGGCTCTCGTGGGACTTCCTGCGCAACTACGCCCGCACGCTCGTCTCCTTCAAGGCGGCGCCGGGCCAGCAGGGCAACCAGCTCGTCGGTGACCTCGCCACCGGCCTCGGCAAGCCGAGCGCGGACAACAAGACGTGGACGTACACGCTGCGCGACGGCATCAAGTTCGAGGACGGCACACCGATCACGAGCAAGGACATCAAGTACGGCGTCGCCCGCCAGCTCGACAAGAACACGTTCCCGAACGGGCCGACGTACTTCAACGACTTCCTCGCCGACATCCCCGCGGGCTACTCGGTCTACAAGGACAAGAACCTCGACGACCTGAAGTCCATCGAGACACCGGACGACAAGACGATCGTCTTCCACCTCAACAAGCCGTTCGCCGGCTTCGACTACTTCGCGCAGCTGCCCGCCACCGCACCCGTGCCGCAGGCCAAGGACACCGGCTCGAAGTACAAGGAGCACGTCATCGCGTCCGGTCCGTACAAGTTCTCGGTGTACCAGACCGGCAAGCGCATCGAGCTGGTCCGCAACGACGCGTACGACCCGAAGAGCGACCCGGACACCGGCCGCAAGGCGCTGCCGGACAAGATCACCGTCGAGATCGGCGTCAACGCCGCCGACCTCGACAACCGCCTCATCGCCGGTGACCTCGACATCGACCTCGCCGGAACGGGCGTCCAGGCCCAGGCACAGGGCAAGATCCTGGCCGACCCGACGCTCAAGGCCAAGACGGACGACGTCGTGAGCGCGCGCACGAGCTACACGCAGATCAACAGCGACGTCGCGCCGTTCAACAACATCGACTGCCGCAAGGCCGTCATCTTCGCCTACGACAAGACGGGCTACCAGCGCGCCTACGGCGGCAACATCGGTGCCGACATCGCCACCGGCCTGCTGCCTCCCGTCGTCCCCGGCTTCCAGGAGCAGGACCTCTACAACGCGAAGTCGAAGCCGCAGGGCGACGTCGACTCCGCGAAGGCGGCCCTCGCCAAGTGCGGCCAGCCCAACGGCTTCGAGACCAACATCTCCTACCGGCCCGAGCGCCCGAAGGAGAAGGCCACGGCCGAGTCGCTGCAGCAGGCGCTCGCCAAGATCGGCATCAAGCTGACCCTCAAGGCCTACCCGGCCGGTGACTACTTCAAGCTGTACGCCGGCAAGCCGGACTTCGCCAAGGCCAACAACCTCGGCCTCATGGTGATGAGCTGGGGCGCCGACTGGCCGGACGGCTTCGGCTTCCTCCAGCAGATTGTCGACAGCCGCGTCATCCGTCCCGCGGGCAACACCAACCTCGGGATCAAGCTGCCGGAGGTCGACAAGCTCATGGACCAGGCGCTGTCGGAGAACGACACGACCAAGCGTGAGGCCATCTGGGGCCAGATCGACAAGGTCGTCATGGAGAACGCCGAGGTCATCCCGGGCATCTGGAACAAGGCGCTGCTCTTCCGGCCCGACACCGTGTCGAACATCTTCGTCAACGACGGCTACTCGTACTACGACTACGCCGCCGCAGGTGTCACCAACCCGTGACCCGATGCGTCCGGCGTCGAGCCTCCGGGCCTGACGCCGGACGTCCGGTCCGACCTCCTTCCACCGAAAGTAGGTGAAGGCGTAGGCACGGTGGCGGACGGTCACGAACCTGTCTCTTATACACATCTCCGAGCCCACGAGACGGAGCTACATCTAGGATGCCGTCTTCTGCTTGGAAAAAGGGGGGGGGGGGGGGGGGGGGGGGGGGGGGGGGGGGGGGGGG
>NZ_JBPGXG010000044.1:0-29552 GCF_056755255.1 Monashia sp. HAY1-5C
CCCCCCCCCCCCCCCCCCCCCCCCCCCCCCCCCCCCCCCCCCCCCCCCCTCCAAAACAGAAGACGACACACTAGATGTAGCTCCGTCTCGTGGGCTCGGAGATGTGTATAAGAGACAGGCTCGGGCCGGTCGGGCCCGCCGGGGGTGTCGCTCAGCATCTCAGTCCGTCCTCGGGAACGCGTCCCTGCACGAAGTACGCGTCGACGGCCGTGTCGACGCACGCGTTGCTCCGACCGTAGGCCGTGTGGCCGTCGCCGTCGAAGGTGATGAGCGACGCGTTCTCCAGCTGGTCGGCCAGGCGCTTGCTCCACTCGTAGATCGTGGCGGGGTCGCGTGTCGTGCCGATGACGACGATGGGGTCGGCGCCGGGAGCCCGCACCTCGTGCGGCTGGTCGGCCGATCTGGCCGGCCAGATGCCGCACGGCAGAGCGCCCCAGGCCAGCGACGCGCCCCACGTCGGGGCCGTCTTCTCGAACTCCCTGGCGTAGCCCTCGTAGGTCGACAGGTCGGGGCTGTCGGGCCGGTCGAGGCAGTTGACGGCGTTGATGGCCTCGAGGAGGTTGCCGTCGTAGCCGCCGCCCGGGTGCCTGCTCGCGTATCCGTCGGCCAGCTGCATCAGGGTCTGCCCCGAGCCCGACCTTGCCTCCTGCAGCGCCTGGGTGAGGATGCCCCAGGCTCCCTGGTCGTAGAGGGCGTATGCCACGCCGAGCCGGGCCCACGCCTCGTTGAGGTGCGGGACCGTGGCGTCGCCGGTCGGCAGGGGGTCGCGGTCGAGCCGGGCGAAGAGCGCGTCGAGGGCCTTGGCGGCGGCCGGCACGGTGTCGCCGAGGGGGCAGTCACCCTCCGAGACGCAGGTGGCGAGGTAGGCGTTCGTCGCGATCTGGAAGCCCTTGGCCTGGCCGGCCGCCAGCTCCTTGTCCGTGAGGTCTGGCGGCACGACGCCGTCGAGGACGACGCGGCCGACACGCTGCGGGAACAGGTCGGCGTACGTGGAGCCGATGAAGGTGCCGTATGACTTGCCGAGGTAGTTCAGCTGCCGGTCGCCGACGGCCGCGCGGAGCACGTCCATGTCGCGGGCCACCTCGGCGGTCGACATGTGCTTGACGAGCTGCGGCTTGTCCTTGACGCACCCGGCGGCGAGCGCCTTGTTCTGCTCGAGCAGGGCCTGCTCCTCCGCCGCGTCGTCCGGCGTCGTGTCGGTGCCGAGGTAGGCGTCCATGGCACTGTCGCTGAGGCAGTCGATGGGCTCTGACCGGGCGACCCCGCGCGGGTCGAAGCCGACGAGGTCGAAGTACTTGCGCACCTCGGGGCCGACGATGGTGTCGGCGCCCTGCTGCACGTAGTCGACGCCGGAGGCGCCGGGGCCGCCGGGGTTGGCCAGCAGCGAGCCGATGCGGTGCTGCTGGTCACGCGCCCGGACCCGGACGACCTTGATCTGCAGGTCGGTCGACGGGTCGGGCGCCGTGTAGTCGAGAGGGACGGTCAGGTCGGCGCACTGGGCCGAGCCGCACGTGGTCCAGTCGAGTTTCTGCGTGTAGTAGCGCGAGAGCTGCGGCGACGGGGCGGCGGTCGCCTCGGCCAGCCCGGACCGGGTCGACCCCGGCACCGGCGGCTCGGACCGGTCGCACGCCGCCGAGGTGAGGACGAGCGCCGCGGTCACCGTCGTCGCGAGGAGGGCTCGGGCGATGGCGGCAGGGCGTGTCGTCATGCCCGAAACGGTAACCGGTCCCGCGGGAGCGACCGGCGGTCGCGTCCGGCTCGTGGGCGTGGGCCGGACGCGCCGTCGTGGCAGGGCTCACATGCCGAGGTCGCGCGGCAGCCGCAGCCGCAGCGCCATCGCCTCGAGGGCCAGCAGCGGTTGGACGTTGGCGTTGATGCGCTCGCGCGCCTCGCTGATCGCGTCCATCGCCCCGAGCAGCTGCTCAGCCGTGAAGACGGAGGCCAGACCCCGGACCCGGTCGGCTGCGTCGGGGTTGACCAGACCGACGTCCGAGCCGAGCCGCGTCACGAGCGCGTCGCGGTACACCGACGCGAGGTCGACGAGCGCGCGGTCGATGACATCGCGCCCGTGCCGCGTGGCGCGGGTCTTCTGCTCTCGCTCGAGGGCGGCCAGCTGCGCGCGGATGTGCGGCGGCTGGACGCGGGCGCCGGGGTCGGCGCCGAGGGTCTCCATGAGCCGCGCGCGCTCGGCGGCGTCACGCTCGGTGCTCGAGGCCGACGACTCCTCCTCGGCGATCTGCGCGAGGTCGGCGGCGGCGCCGATGGCATCACCCACGCCGACGATCCTGGTGGCCATGCCGATGACGTCGCGACGCCGGATGCGGGCCTGCTCGTCGCGGGCGAGGCGGCGGGCCAGGCCGATGTGGCTCTGCGCCGCACGCGCCGCGTAGAGGGCCATGGCCGGCTCGACGCCGTCACGCCGCTCGAGCAGCTCGGCGACGGCCTCGACGGGCGGGGTTCGCAGGCGCACGTGTCGCGAGCGCGAGCGGATCGTGACGATGACGTCCTCGAGGCTCGGGGCGCACAGCATCCAGACCGTGCGCGGCGTCGGCTCCTCGAGGGCCTTGAGCAGGGCGTCCGCCGGGGCGTCGGTGTACGCGGTGAGCCGGTCGGCGTCCTCGATGATGATGATGCGCCACCGCCCGACCGACGGGCGCAGGGCCGCCTCCTGGACGAGGGCGCGCGCCTCGGCCACCTTGATCGACAGACCCTCGGTGGCGACGACCTTGACGTCGGCGTGGGTGCCGTCGAGGGACGTGCGGCACTCGACGCACTCACCGCAGCCGCCCTGCGGGCACTGGAGCGCGGCCGCGAACGCCCTTGCGGCCGTTGACCGCCCGGACCCTGGCGGCCCGGTGAAGAGCCACGCGTGCGTCATGGCCGACTCGTCGCGGACCGCCCTCGAGAGCGTCTCGATGGTCGGCTCCTGGCCGACGAGGTCGCGCCAGACGGTCATGAGCGGCTCTCGAGCAGGACGTCGACGCGGGCCATCACGGCCGCGTGCAGGGACTCGACCGGGTCGGACGCGTCGAGGACGAGGTACCGGGCCGGGTCGGCCGCGGCGAGGTCGAGGTAGCCCTGGCGGACGGCCGCGTGGAAGGCGTCGGCCTCGGACTCGAGCCGGTCGTGGACGTCGCCGCGTCGGGCACGCCCGACCTCGGGCGCGACGTCGAGGACGATGGTGACGTCGGGCAGGACACCACCGACCGCCCAGTGCTGCAGGTCGCGGATCTCACCGGCACCGAGCTCGCGGCCGGCACCCTGGTAGCTGACCGAGCTGTCGACGTAGCGGTCGGTGATGACGACCGCGCCCTCGGCGAGCGCCGGGCGGATGAGCGTCTCGACGTGCTGCGCCTTGTCGGCGGCGAAGAGCAGCGCCTCGGCCCGCGCCGACATGTGGTCGCCGTGCAGGACGAGGTCGCGGATCTGCTGCCCGAGCGGGGTCCCGCCGGGCTGTCGCGTCACGACGACCCGGCGTCCGCGTCGCTCGAGCGCCTCGGTGAGCAGCCGGACCTGGGTCGACTTGCCGGCCCCGTCACCACCCTCGAAACAGACGAAGAGCCCGGCGTCCGTGCCGTCCGGACGAGCGTGCGGGCCGTCCGGGCCGACCGGGGTCGCGGCCGCGAGGTTCTCCGTCACGGCCCCGAGCCTATGCGAGGCCGGGGACACCCGGCCGGTCGGTGCCCCGCGGCTCGCAGGCCTCAGCTGCGGCGCGCGAGGAGCTCCTCGGCGATCTGGACCGCGTTGAGGGCCGCACCCTTGCGCAGGTTGTCGCCGACGACGAACAGGACCAGCCCCTTGCCCTCGGGCGCGGCCTGGTCGGCGCGGACGCGGCCGACGAGGACCTCGTCCCGGCCGGCCGCCTCCAACGGGTTCGGCACGTCGGTGACGACGACGCCGGGCGCGTTCTTGAGCAGGTCGAGGGCCTCGTCGGGGGTGATGTCGCGCTCGAACTCGGCGTGGATCGCCAGGCTGTGGCCGGTGAAGACGGGAACCCGGACGCAGGTGCCGGACACGCGGAGCTCCGGGGCGTGGAGGATCTTGCGCGACTCGTTGCGCAGCTTCTGCTCCTCGTCCGTCTCCAGCGACCCGTCGTCGACGACCGACCCGGCGAGCGGCACGACGTTGAAGCCCACCGGCACGGCGTAGACCTGCGCCTCGGGAACCTCGACGGCACGGCCGTCGAGCGCGAGCCCGGCCGGGTCGCCGGCGGCGTAGGCGCCCCGCAGCTGGCGGTCGAGCTCCTGGACGCCCTTGCCGCCGGAGCCGCTGACGGCCTGGTAGCTGCTCACGTGCAGGCGCACGAGGCCGGCCGCGTCGTGCAGCGGCTTGAGGGCCGGCATCGCGGCCATCGTCGTGCAGTTGGGGTTGGCGACGATGCCCTTCGGGATGGTGTCGAGGTCGGACGCGTTGACCTCGGACACGACGAGGGGGACCTCGGGGTCCTTGCGCCACGCGCTCGAGTTGTCGACGACGACCGCGCCGGCCGCCGCCACCTTCGGCGCGAGCTCCCTGCTCGCCGCGCCGCCGTTGGAGAACAGCGCGATGTCGATGCCGGAGAAGTCGGCCGTGGCGGAGTCCTCGACGGTGACGTCGCGGCCCTTGAACGGCAGCGTCGTGCCGGCCGAACGCGCCGAGGCGAAGAACCGCACGTCGTCGAGGGGGAAGTCACGCTCCTCGAGGAGGGTGCGCATGACCCCGCCGACCTGACCAGTTGCACCGAAGACACCGACTCGCATGTCACAAGGCTACGGCCCGGGCCCACGGGGCCCGGGCCGCGTTCACTCCTCGGTCACGCGTGCCGGTCGGCGTTGGCGTGGATCGCGTCGTGGACGTACTGCGCGAGGCCGGGCGCGACGTCCTCGTACGTCCTCGTGAACCGCGCGTCGGCCACGTACATGTCGGCCAGGCCGCGGTGGACGTCGTGGTCGAGGTCGTAGAAGCGATCGGCGATGTGCCGACGGTGCTGCTCGGCGGCGTCCATCGCCGCCTCGCTCGTCGCCGGCTCCCCGGCGGCCATGGCCGCGACGAAGGCCGCGTTGACGGCGTCCATCTCGGCCTTGACCTGCTGCCAGTCGGCCTTGGTGTAGCCCCTGGTCCGGGCCGCCGACTGCTTCCACGCGTCGGTCTCGCCCCAGCGCTCCTGCGCCTCCTGCTGGTACTCGTCCCTGAAGCCGTCGCCGAAGAGCTCCTTCATCTCCTCGGGCGTGGCGGGCTGGTTGCTCATCTCTCTCTCCAGTGCTCGGTCGATGGCCGCGACGATGCCGGACAGCTCGTCGAGCCGGGACATGACCGCGTCGCGCTGACGACGCAGGTGGGTGACCGCGTCCTCGCCGCCGTCGAGCAGCGCGGCGATCTCTTCGAGCGGCAGCTCCAGGCGTCGGTAGACGACGACCTGCTGCAGGCGCGTCAGGTCCGCGTCGGTGTAGAGCCGGTATCCGGCCGCCGACCGCTCGCTCGGCACGAGCAGGCCGATCTCGTCGTAGTGGTGCAGGGTGCGCACCGTCACGCCGAAGACGTCGGCGACCCGGCCCACGGTCCAGGTGGTCATCTCCTGCCTCGTCCTCGTGGTCATGGGTCGAGCGTGGTGCCTCACGTGACGTGAGGGTCAACTCCATTGAAGACCACGAGGTCGGCGCGCGCCCTACCCTCGGGGGCGTGGAGCTCGAGGTCCGTCACCTGCGCGTCGTCGCGACGGTCGCCCGGCACGGCAGCGTGCCCGCAGCGGCGGCGTCTCTCGGAGTCGCCGAGTCGGTGCTCGGCTCGGAGGTGCTGCGCATCGAGCGGCTCCTCGGGTGCACCGTCTTCCGGGCGACCGGGTCGGGCGTCGAGTGCACGGCGGTCGGCGAGCGCGTGGTCGCGCGGGCCCGGGCCGTCCTCGACGAGCTGGCCGGGCTGCGCGAGGACATCCGCTCCAGCGCGTCGGCCCGGGGACCGCTGCGCATCTCCTCGGACTCGATGCGCTTCTTCAGCTCGTTCGTCGGCCAGGCCTACGCCACCGACATCCAGCGCCCCCTCATGCCCGTGCCGCCGCTGCCCGGCACGACGACCACCGAGGCCCTCGTCGACGGCCGCGTCGACGTCGCCGTCGTCGTCGTGCTGGCGGCCGCGCCGCCGTCGGACCTGCCGATGCTCGGCCAGCGTGCCGTCGTCGAGCGGGAGCCGCTGCTCGTCGCACTGTCCGCCTCGCACCCCCTCGCCGGTCGACGGTGCGTCGACATCACCGACCTCGCCGACGAGGACTGGATCCTGCCGCCCTCGGAGATCGACCCGGGCAGCGCGGCGACGGCGGCAGTCGTCGCGCGCCTCGGCATGAGGCTGCGCTCGACGTACGGTCCCCACGACCTCGGCCCGTTGTGGCCGGCCGTCGTCGCCGGCCGGGCCGTCTCGTTCGCGGTGCCGACGGCGTCGGCACCTCCGGGTGGCGTGCTGCGTCCCCTCACCGGGCAACCGATCACCGCCCGGCGGGTGCTGCGGTGGCGTCGGGGAGCCCTCGACGAACCCGACGTCGAGCGCTGTGCACGCGCCGCCGGGTCGGCCTACCGCGAGCAGCTGACCCACACGGCCCAGACGCAGGAGTGGTGGCGCAGCGCCCTGTCCGAGGAGAAGCCGACGCTCGCCCCCTAGGGTGAGCGCGTGCATCGTCGCCTCGCGCTCGTCCGCCGTCCCTCGCCCCGACTCGCGGACGGCCTCGTGACGCACATCGAGCGCGCACCACGCGTCGATGCCGGGCTCGCGCTGCTCCAGTGGCAGGAGTACTGCGACGTGCTGCGGCGGCGCGGCTGGCGCCTCGAGGAGGTAGCGCCCGTCGACGATGCCCCGGACGGCGTCTTCGTCGAGGACCAGGTGGTCGTCCACGGTGACGTCGCGGTGCTGTGCCGCTCGGGCGCCGTCGAGCGACGCGCCGAGCGCCTCGGGGTCCGCGAGGCCGTCGAGGTGCACGGCTACCGGGTCGTCGAGGTCACGGCGCCGGGCACGCTCGACGGCGGCGACGTCCTCAAGCACGGGCGGTACGTGTGGGTCGGGGTGGGCGGCCGGACGAACCACGAGGGTGTCCGGCAGCTCGCGGCGGCGCTGGCCGGCAACCGCGTCGAGGTGGTGCCGGTACCGGTGACGCGCGTCCTGCACCTGAAGTCGGCCGTCACCGCCCTGCCGGACGGCAGCGTCATCGGCTATCCCCCGCTCGTCGACGACCCCTCGGTCTGGGACGCGTTCGTGCCCGTCCGCGAGGAGGCCGGCGCCCACGTCGTGCTGCTCGGTGGCCAGTCGGTGCTCATGTCGGCGGCCGCTCCGCGCACCGCCCACGAGCTCGAGGAGCGGGGGCTCGACGTCACCGTCGTCGACATCTCCGAGTTCGAGAAGCTCGAGGGCTGCGTCACCTGCCTGTCGGTCCGCCTCCGCGGCTGACCGCGGCCGACCGTGGCTGACCGGGCCGACCGGGCTGACCGCGGCTGACCGCGGCTGACCGGGCCGACCGGGCTGACCGGGCCGACCGGGCGAGCGGGTCCGGCCTCGGCTCGCCCGTCGTGCAGGTCTAGGCTGCCGAGCGGGGAACCGGACTCGAGCAGTGGGGTGATCCTTCCGTGGACGCAGACGTCGTCGTCGTGGGTGCTGGACTCGCAGGCCTCAGGTGCGCACGGCGGCTGACCGAGCTCGGGCGCGACGTCATCGTCCTCGAGTCGAGCGACGCCGTGGGCGGTCGCGTCCGCACCGACGTCGTCGACGGGTTCCGTTGCGACCGTGGCTTCCAGGTGCTCAACCCTGCCTACCCGGCGGTGCGCCGCTGGGTCGACGTCGCCGCCCTCGACCTCAAGCCGTTCGGCTCCGGCGTCCTCGTGCGCCGCACCGACGGCCTGCAGGTCGTCGCCGATCCCGTCCGCGAGCCGAGGCTCCTCGCGCGCACCATCCGCTCGGGCTACCTGCACCCGCGCGAGCTCGCCGGCGCGACCCGGTGGGCGGCCCGCGTCATGGCCGACCCGAAGACCGTCCTGCGCCAGCCCGACACCACACTGGCCCAGTCCTTCGACGACGCCGGCCTCACCGGACGCCTGCGCCACGAGGTCATCGACCCGTTCCTCGCCGGGGTCCTCGTCGACAGCCACGGCATCAGCTCGGCCAACTTCACCAAGCTCCTGGTGCGCATGTTCGCGCTCGGGCGTCCGGCGGTCCCCGCGGCGGGGATGCAGGAGCTGCCCAGGCAGCTCGCGAGCCCGCTCGGTGACCGCGTCCGGCTGCACAGCCACGTCGAGTCGATCGACGCGGCCGGTGGCGGCGTCGACGTGCGCGTCGACGGCACGCGGCTGGCGTCACGGGCGGTCGTCGTCGCGACCGACCCGGGTGGCGCGGCGCACCTGACCCCGCTGCCCGAGCCGGCGACCCGGGGGCTGGTCACCTGGTGGTTCGAGGCGCCCGAGCCGCCCACGGACCTTCCGCTCGTCGCGCTCGACGGCCGCCGGAAGGACAACACGTCGCCGGGGCCCGTGTGGAACACCGCCGTCCTGTCGGCCACGGCCCCGAGCTACGCGCCACCGACGCACCACCTCGTCCAGGCCACGTGCCTGCTCGACCGGCCCGACGGCGACGCGTCCGAGGCCGAGGTGCTGCGCCATGTCGGCGAGATCTACGGTCGCGGCACGAGCGGGTGGCGCACCGTGACCCGGCACCGCGTCGACGCCGCACTCCCGCTCACGGCTCCCCCGCTCGAGGTGCGCTCCCCCGTCCAGCTCGGCGACGGCCTGTTCGTCTGCGGCGACCACCGGGACACCGCCTCCATCCAGGGCGCGCTCGTGTCGGGCCAGCGGGCCGCCGAGGCCGTCGACGCGCACCTGTCCTGACGTCGCTCGGGTCGGACGGTCGGCGAGTCGGCGGGTCAGGAGTCAGCGGGTCAGCGCCGTCATGGCGTCGATGGCGCCGCGGAGGTAGCGCTCGACGACGACGCGCTCGTCGTCGGCGAGCGAAGCGTCGAGCGCGGCGAGCGACTCGAACATGGGCCGCATCCGGGCCAGCACCTCGGCGCGCCCGCTGTCGGTGATGACGACCTCGGTGCGCCGGCCGTCGCCCGGGTGCGAGCGTCGCTCGGCGTGCCCGCGTGAGACGAGCCGGTCGACGACGCCCGAGGACGCCGCCGACGTGACCCCGAGCAGACGCGAGAGCTCCACCGGCCCCAGGGGTCCACGCATGAGGTGGCGCAGGGAGTGCAGCTCCGAGGTCGACAGGCCCGCCTGACGCGCGACGACGCCGGGCACGGTCTCGGACACCTCGACGAGCTCCTGCAGGGCCGCGAGGGTCGGCGTCGTGCGCCACTGCGGCACGCCGGGCACGAGTCCCACCTCGGGTACGTCGGGGTTTCCCGCGGCTGGGGTCGACGGGGCGACGCGTTGCTTCGTGCTAATGTCACTCACCAACTTAGTAATCTTCTGAGTAACCAGGTTACTCATCCTTGGTCAGGAGGGTGTGCGGTGCAGAGTCTCACCGACACGATCACTCGGCGATGGTGGGCCGTCGCCATCGTCATTCTCGCGCTTGCCGGGGCCGCGGGCGTCGTCGCCGCCGTCGGCGAGGCGACGCGGACCGCGTCGACGTCCGACGCGCTGGCCACCGGCTCCGACAGCGCGGCGGCCGCTGCGCTGCGGGAGCGGCTGCCCGAGGTCCGGGGCTCGAGCGCCGTCGTCGTGTTCTCCCGCGACGACGGCCGTCTCGACGACGCCGACCTCGTCGCGGTCTCGCACCGCGCGGCCGCCCTGCCCGGAGGCGGACGCGTCCCGGTGCAGCGCAGCGACGACGGCACGGCGGCGCTCGTGGTCGTGCCCGTCTCCGCCACCGACGCCGCGGCCACGGGCCGGGCCGTCGCGGCCATCCGCACCACGGCCCGCGCCGACCTGCCGCCGGGCCTCACCGCCCAGGTCACCGGGCCGGCCGCCGTCGAGGCGGACCTCGCACAGGTCTTCGACGGCGCCGACACAAGGCTGCTCGTCGCGACGGCGTCGGTCGTGGCGCTGCTCCTCGTGCTGACCTACCGCAGCCCGGTGCTGTGGCTCGTGCCGCTCGTCGTCGTCGGGGTCGCCGACCGCGTCGCCACCGTGCTGTCGACGCACGTGCTCTCCGCCTTCGGGCTGGCCTGGGACGCGTCGACCACCGGCATCCTGTCGGTCCTCGTCTTCGGCGCGGGCACCGACTACGCGCTCCTGCTGATCTCCCGGTACCGCGACGAGCTGCGCCACCACGAGGACCGCCGCGATGCCATGTCGCTCGCCCTACGGCGCACCGCGGAGGCCGTGGTGTCGAGCGCGGTCACCGTCGTCGTCGGCCTCCTGACCCTCCTGCTCTCGCTCTTCCCCGCGACTCGCGGGCTCGGGCTGGCCTGCGCCGTGGGCGTCGTCGTCGCGGCGGCGTTCGTCCTGCTGGTCCTGCCGGCCGCCCTGGTCTGTCTCGGCCGCTGGGTCTTCTGGCCCCGCGTCCCGCGCGTCGGGCAGCAGTCCCTCGCCGACGCGCGCTCGCTGTGGCGGCGGGTGGGCGACCGCGTCGCCGCGCAGCCGCGTCGGGTCATCGCCGTGACGCTCGTCGTCCTCGCCGCGATGGCGAGCGGCCTGCTCGCGGTCGACACCGGGCTCGAGCAGTCCGACCAGTTCCTCACCAAGCCCGAGGCCATCGCGGCCGGCGAGCGCCTCGCGCGGTCGTTCCCGGCCGGCAGCGCCGACCCTGCGGTGGTCGTCACCACCGGCGACGGCGAGCGCGTGCGGGCTGCCGCAGCCGGCGTGGAGGGCGTCTCCAGCGCGCGTGTCACGGCGCGCGGCGACGGCGTCACCGAGGTCGACGCCGTCATCGCGGCGGCACCGGGCACGCCCGATGCTGCCGAGACGGTGCGAGCGCTCCGAGCCGCGGTCGCCCCCATCGCCGAGACCCACGTGGGCGGCACCGAGGCGGTGGCCCTCGACCAGGCCGAGGCGTCAGCGCGCGACCGGTTCGTCATCTTGCCGATCGTCCTCGCGCTCGTGCTCGTGGCCCTCGGGCTGCTGCTTCGCTCGGTCGTGGCACCGCTCGTGCTCGTGTCGACCGTCGTCGCGACCTACCTGGCGGCCGTCGGCGCGTCATGGTGGCTGTTCACGACGCTGTTCGGGTTCGAGGCGCTCGATGACAGCGCACCGCTCTACGCGTTCGTCTTCCTCGTCGCCCTGGGCGTCGACTACAACATCTTCCTCGTGACCCGGGCCAGGGAGGAGACGCGGCAGCACGGGGCGAGGCTCGGCATGCTCCGCGGTCTCGCGGCGACGGGAGGCGTCATCACCAGCGCGGGCATCCTGCTGGCGGCCGTCTTCGCCGTGCTGGGCGTGCTGCCTCTCGTGGTGCTCGCCCAGATCGGCGTCATCATCTGCCTCGGGGTGCTCCTCGACACGCTCGTCGTCCGGACCCTGCTCGTGCCGGCGATCGCGGTCGCGCTCGGCGACCGGTTCTGGTGGCCGCGGCGCGGTGGCGCGACAAACCCTGTACAAACCATTGACACGCTACCGAGACGGGTCGACAGTGGGGCGGTCAACCTTTGACAAACCATGGACGCTCGGGGAGACACAGGAGTCACCGATGAGAATCGCCACCGCCACCGCCACCCTCGCCCTGGTCACCGCTGCGGCCCTCACGAGCGCCGGGTCGGCCGCCGCCGCCGAGGACACCGGCTGCATGCGAGCCGGGCTCGGCACGCTGAGGTCGCTCGGCGTCCTCCCCCAGGTCGCCCGGGAGGGGCTACCGGTCTCCACGGCCCTCGCGGTCGGCGTCACCCCCCGCCCGGGCGCCGACCTCAGCGGCGTGCCGGACCCCATCCCGCTGCGCCTCCTGCTCGCCGACCACCGCGCGGGCAGCGCCAGCCTGTTCGTCTACCCCTGGTGCTGACCGCGCCGTCCTGAGCGCCGGTCGGCGCCACGCCGCCACCCTCGCCACCGGCTCCGTCGGGCGTCCTGCGCTCCCACCCGACGGGAACCCGCGTGGGCCACGAGCCACCCCGGCTCGTGGCCCACGCGGCACTCGCTCGGAGGAGCTCACACGTCCGGGTGGACCTCAGGGCTGCCTGCCCCCCGCCCGAGGGCTCGCGCCGGGCGCCACCGTGCTCGCGATGCCGGCGATGAACATGTCGATCCCGAACCTGAACCGCTCCTCCCCGTCGCCGTCCATCATCTCGTCCACGTGCGTCGTCATCACGGGGAAGCGGTCGCGCGGCAGCGCCGCGAAGAACTGCCCCACCTGGTCGAAGTAGGCCCGCCCGCGCCTCTCGGACTCCTCCGGTGTCGCACCGCCGAACCGGCGCTGCATGAGCCAGCCCTCGTAGGCGTCGGCACCGATGTAGAGCGAGAGCCGGTCCAAGGACCAGGCCGCCACGCGCATCGGCACGCCGCCCTCGAGCATGGCCGCCAGGAGGTCCTCGGCCCCGCGCAGCGCCGGCTCGGTCGTCGGGACGTCGGCGAAGCTGAGCAGTGCGATGTCGGCGTGACGGCGGTAGACGTCGTGGATGCTCGTGGCGAACCCGCGCATCGCCTCCTGCCAGCCGAGCGCCCGCCAGTCGGGGAAGTCGACCTCCTCGATGACGCGCTCGTGGACCCGCACGAGCAGCTCCTCGCGGGAACCGACATAGGCGTAGAGCGAGGCCGGGCCGGTGCCGAGCTCGGTGGCGACGCGCCGCATCGTCACGCCGTCGGTGCCCTCGGCGTCGACGATGCGCAGCGCGGTGTCGACGATGCGCGCCAGCGAGATGGGGGTGCGCGCCCGCGTCGTCCGCGGGCGAGGCCGCCACGGCGCCTCGGGCAGGTCGGCCGCTCCGGGATTCCTCATGCAGCTCCCTCGTCTCGCACCCGGCCCGGGGTCCCGAGCCCTGACGAACATCGTACTTGACGCGAACATCGTTCGTTAGTAGAACGGTGTTCGTCACGAACAGCGTTCGTCTTCTTCGGACCCAAGGAGGGCCCCATGAGCACCCCGACCACGACCTCTCCGCCCCCGAGCGGCGTCAGCCCGACGTCCGGCGCCGTCCCCGCTCTCGCAGCGCACCCGTTCCGCTGGGCCGCGCTCTTCGTCGTCCTCGCCGCCGAGGTGATGGACCTGCTCGACGCCCTCGTCACGGTCATCGCCGGGCCCTCGGTCGTGCGCGACCTCGGCGGCTCGGCCACCCTCGTCCAGTGGTTCACGGCGGCCTACACCGTGGCCATGGCCTCGGGCCTGCTGCTCGGTGGACGTCTCGGCGACCTGTTCGGCCGGCGGCGGCTGTTCCTCGTCGGGATGGCCGGCTTCACGCTCGCCTCACTCGCGTGCGCAGCCGCCGTCTCTCCCGAGATGCTCGTCGTGACCCGGGTCGTCCAGGGGTTCTTCGGGGCCGCGATGATCCCGCAGGGCCTCGGGCTCATCAAGGAGATGTTCCCGCCCGCCGAGATGGGTCGGGCGTTCGGAGCCTTCGGGCCGGTCATGGGCCTGTCGTCGGTGGGCGGCCCGGTGCTGGCCGGATGGCTCGTCGACGCGGACCTCCTCGGCCTGGGCTGGCGAGCCATCTTCGCGATCAACGTGCCGATCGGGCTGGCCGGGTTCGTGGCGGGCCTGCGCTACCTGCCCGCCTCCCGGCCCGACCGGTCGCTGCGCATCGACGTGCCGGGCGCGCTGCTCGCGACCACGGGCATGGTGGCCCTCGTCGTCCCCCTCATCCAGGGCCGCGAGCAGCACTGGCCCGCGTGGTGCTTCGGCCTCCTCGCCCTGTCGCTCGGGGCCTTCGTCACCTTCGCCGTGCTCGAGCGGCGACGCGACCGGGTCGGACGCGCGACGCTCGTCGTGCCCTCGCTCTTCGGCAAGCGGGCCTTCACCTCGGGGCTGCTGACCGGGCTCGCCCTCTTCGGCTCCCTCATGGGCAGCTCACTCGTGCTCACCCTCTTCGTCCAGCTCGGCCTCGGCTTCGACCCGCTCCACGCCGGTCTTGCCGGCCTGCCCCAGGCGATCGGCATGACGGTCGGCTTCGGCATCGCCCAGGGGCTCAACGAGCGGCTCGGCCGGCACCTCATGCACCTCGGCGGCATCGTCCTCGCCGGCGGCCTCGTGCTGCTCGTCGCCGTCGTCGGCTCGGCCGGGGCATCGGTGACGATCCTCGCGATGGCGCCCGCGCTCGTCCTCATGGGAACCGGCATGGGCATGCTCATGGCGCCGTTCTTCGACATCGTGCTCGCGGGGGTCTCGCCGGAGGAGTCCGGTTCGGCGTCGGGCACCCTGACGGCGGTGCAGCAGATCGGCGGCGCGCTCGGCATCGCGGTGCTGGGCACGGTCTTCTTCAGCGGCATCGAGGACCCCACGAAGGGCTCGACCTCCGAACGGTTCACGGCGGCGACGCAGTCCTCGCTGTGGGTCGCGCTCGCGATGGTCGCCGTCGGCTGGCTGCTCGTCTTCCTCCTGCCCCGACGGGCCGAGCACCACGGCACCCACTGAGATCGCCGCATCGGGGCCTCGCCGCCTCCGCTCCGCCTTCCCGCGTGCCGTCGACCGGCGGACGCCGCGTCAGGGGTCGACCCCGGGCGCGGCGTTCGTCGGCTCCGGAAGGCCGGGCCACTCCTCTCGGAGGACGGCCCAGAGGTTGTCGTCGAGCCACGTGCCGTCCTTGCCGAGCGACCTGGCCCGGATCGTCGCCTCGTGGCGCATGCCGATCCGGCGGAGCACGCGGTTGGAGGCGACGTTCTCGGCGTACGCGTCGGCGGTGATGCGGCGCAGCCCGAGGTCGACGAACCCGATCCGCAGCAGCTCGGCCGCAGCTTCGTTGGCGAACCCGCGACCGTGGACGTCCGGGTGCAGGGCGTAGCCGATGGTGCCCTCCCAGGCCGGGGAAGGCGTGCGCGAGATGGAGTGGGAGGGCTCGAGGCGGAGCATGACGTCACCGACGACGCGCCCGGTGGCCTGCTCCTCGACGGCGAGGCCCAGCGTCGGTTCGAGGGCGTCGGGGCGCCCGCCGGCCATCCGGGTGAGGACCCGTTCGCGCACCTCGTCCGGGCTGAGGACGTCGTGGCTCAGGTGCACGACGACCTCGGGCAGGCTGCGGAAGGCGTGGATCGGATCGACGTCCTCCAGACGCAGCGGCCGCAGGACGAGACGCTCGGTGCGCCGGGGCCAGACGAGCCGCGACAGGTCGGGAGGCGACAGGTCGGATGGTGGCACGTCCGGGGGCGACATCAGCGCCAGCCGCCCTCGTCGACACCGCCCGGCACGTCGCCGAAGGGGTCGTACGGCGTCCGGGTGAAGCGGAACGAGGCGAGGTCGAGGTGGGACACCGTGCCGTCGGGTCGACGCACGACGCGCAGCGGCTCGCCCGTGTAGTAGCCGTCGAGGCCCACCCACGCGTCGGGCCCGTCGGCCGCCGCGCGGGCGAAGCGTGAGCCGCGCGCCTGACCCGGCTCGCCGAGGACGAGGTGCTCCCCGTCGAGCCGGGCCGTCGCGACGGCCGGGCCCCAGTGCCAGAGGCCCCCGAGCTCGGCGTGGCGCGCGTGCTCCGAGGCGGGCCCTGCCGGGTCGGCGTGCCACGGCTGCACCGGCTTCGGCTCGCGCTCGACGAACGCGTCGAGGAGCGCGGGTCCCAACGGCCCGAGGCCGGTGGTGGCGTTCGCCGTGACGACGACCCCGTCGCCGGAGTCGAGGCGCACCCGCAGGCCGGCGAGGAAGCCGGGCATCGAACCGCCGTGGCCGGCGTACCGGACGCCGTCGACGTTCCAGACCTGCCAGCCGAGGCCGTGGGCCGCCGTCCACGCCTGGCCGGGCAGGTCGTTGAGCGTCCGCGGCTCGCACATCTCGGCCAGGGTGTCACCGGACAGGACGTCCCCGGTGTCACCGGCGAGGAAGGCGGCCCAGCGCGCGAGGTCGCGCGTCGTCGACCACAGCTGCCCGGCGGGAGCCATGGCGCCGGCGTCGTGCTCCGGCTCGGGCAGCAGGACGTCGGCGAACGGGTGCACCGCCAGTCCCTGCGCCGCCTTTCCGGTCGGGCGGCTCGTCGTGCGGTCCATCCCGAGCGGCTCGAGCAGGTCGCGCCGGACCACCTCGAACCAGGCGGTGCCGTGGGCGCGGGCCACGAGCTCGCCGAGGGCCGCATAGCCGACGTTCGTGTAGTGGAAGCGCCGCCCCTGCGCGAACCGCTGCCGTACGGGGGAGGCGACGAGCTCCTCCCAGCTGCCGCCGGGGGTCCGCTCCCACCAGGGACCGTTCGTCTCGGCCTGCAGCCCGGCCCCGTGCGAGAGCAGCTGGGCGATCGTCACGTGCCCGAACGCCGTGCCGGGCACGTGGTCCTCGAACCGGTCCTCGAGCCCGAGGCGGCCGGCGTCGCGCAGACGCAGAACGGCGACCGCGACGAACGTCTTGGTGATCGATCCCATCCGGTACTGGGTGTCGGCGTCGGCGGGACTGCCACCGGGCCGTCCGTCGAGCGTGCCCACGGCCCGGGACCACACGAGCTCGCCGTCACGGACGATGCCGGCCGCCACCGAGGGCAGGCGCTTGGTCCGCTGCTCGGTCGCCAGGAGGTGGGTCAGGTGGCGGTCGGTGGCAGGGTCGACCGGGTAGGGGCGGTTCGCGCTCACCCGCCCGACCCTAGGTGTCGCCCACGGATGCCGCGATCGGCTTCGCCCGAGGAGTGCTCGGTTCCTCGAGAGGTGGGGCCTGCAGGCCGCACCGCTGCGGGAACCGCGCACTCCTGAGGCAACCGTGCGTCGTCAGCGGACGGTGTCCCCGACGGACGCCGCCCGGCAGGAGGGTCGGGCGGGGCGGGCGTCTGGCGTGGCGCAGGCCACCCCGGCAGGATGGGGACGGCGGCCCCACGGCCGCGCCGCATCGGATATCTTGATGTCAAGATTTCTTGCCGGTGGGTGGTCGCGGTCCCCGCCGAGGCGCCAGCGCCTCAGCCGGACCGGCTCAGGTTTCCCTGGACGGACGGCCCACCGACACGACCAGAGCACACCGAACGGAGCACCCGCGTTGGACTCGACCATCATCTACACGCACACCGACGAGGCCCCCGCGCTCGCCACGGCCTCGCTGCTGCCCATCGTCTCGGCCTTCGCCAAGCAGGCCGGTGTCGACGTCGAGACGCGCGACATCTCCCTGTCGGGCCGCATCCTGGCCTCCTTCCCGGACGTGCTGACGCCCGAGCAGGCCGCGACCGGCGTCGGGCACGACGCGCTGGCCGAGCTCGGCGCGCTCGCCCGGACACCCGAGGCCAACATCATCAAGCTGCCGAACATCTCGGCATCGATCCCGCAGCTCAAGGCGGCGGTCGCCGAGCTGCAGGCGCAGGGTTACGCCCTGCCGGACTACCCGGACAACCCCACCACGGACGCCGAGAAGGCCGCCCGCGCCGCCTACGACAAGGTCAAGGGATCGGCCGTGAACCCCGTTCTGCGCGAGGGTAACTCGGACCGGCGCGCTCCGGCGTCGGTCAAGAGCTACGCGCGCAGGCACCCACACTCGATGGGCGCCTGGAGCGCCGACTCGAAGACCAATGTCGCGACGATGGACGCCGGCGACTTCCGGCACAACGAGAAGTCCGTCGTCGTCGACGCCGACGGCACCATCCGCATCGAGCACGTCGCCGCCGACGGGACCGTCACCGTCCTCAAGCCGGACTTCCCGGTGCTGGCCGGCGAGGTCGTCGACGCCACGTACATGGACGTCGCCGCGCTCGAGCGCTTCCTCGCCGCCCAGGTCGAGCGCGCCAAGGAGGAGGGCGTCCTCTTCTCGGTGCACCTCAAGGCGACGATGATGAAGGTCTCCGACCCGATCATCTTCGGCCACGTCATCCGTGCCTTCTTCCCGAGCCTGTTCTCCGAGCACGCCGCCGAGCTCGCGGCCGCCGGCGCCTCGCCGAACGACGGCCTCGGGGCGATGCTCAAGTCGATCGAGTCCCTCCCGGCCGACCAGCGCGCCGCCGTCCAGGACGCCGTCCGGGCCGGCCTCGCCCAGGGCCCGGACCTCGCGATGGTCGACAGCAACCGCGGCATCACCAACCTGCACGTGCCGAGCGACGTCATCGTCGACGCGTCGATGCCGGCGATGATCCGCACCTCCGGTCACATGTGGAACGCCGAGGGCAACGAGCAGGACACCCTGGCCGTCCTCCCGGACAGCTCCTACGCGCCGATCTACCAGGTCGTCCTCGACGACTGCCGCGCCAACGGCGCCTTCGACCCGGCGACGATGGGCTCGGTCCCCAACGTCGGCCTCATGGCGCAGAAGGCCGAGGAGTACGGCAGCCACGACAAGACCTTCGAGATCGCCGAGGCCGGCACCGTGCGCGTCGTCGACGGCTCGGGCGCGACCCTGCTCGAGCACAGCGTCTCGGCCGGTGACATCTGGCGCGCCTGCCAGACCAAGGACGTGCCGATCCGTGACTGGGTCAAGCTCGCGGTCAACCGCGCCCGCGCGACCGGCACGCCCGCCGTGTTCTGGCTCGACGCCGACCGCGCGCACGACGCCAACCTCATCACCAAGGTCAAGGAGTACCTCGGCGAGCACGACACCGAGGGCCTGACCATCGAGATCATGGCGCCGGCCGAGGCCATCGCCTACTCGCTCGAGCGCATCCGCAAGGGCGAGGACACCATCTCGGTCACCGGCAACGTCCTGCGCGACTACCTGACCGACCTCTTCCCGATCCTCGAGCTCGGCACGTCGGCCAAGATGCTCTCGGTCGTCCCCCTCATCGACGGCGGCGGCCTGTTCGAGACGGGCGCCGGTGGCTCGGCGCCCAAGCACGTGCAGCAGCTCGTCCAGGAGAACTACCTTCGCTGGGACAGCCTCGGCGAGTTCCTCGCCATCGCCGTCAGCCTCGAGCACCTCGCCGAGGCCACCGGCAACGCCCGCGCCAAGGTTCTCGGCCAGACCCTCGACCGGGCGACGGGGCGCCTCCTCGACGAGAACAAGTCGCCGGCACGCAAGGTCGGCCAGATCGACAACCGCGGCAGCCACTTCTACCTCGCCCTCTACTGGGCGCAGGAGCTGGCACAGCAGGCCGACGACCCCGCGCTGGCCGCTGCGTTCGCGGACACCGCCAAGGCACTCGCGGAGAACGCCGCCGCCATCGACGCCGAGCTCATCGGCGCCCAGGGCCACCCGGTCGACATCGGCGGCTACTACCGGCCCGACCCGGCCAAGGTCGCCGAGGTCATGCGCCCGTCCGCAACGCTCAACCAGATCATCGACGCACTCGCCTGACGCGCCACCGCCCGTCCGACGTGCCCACCCGACCATCGCGGTCGGGTGGGCACGTCCCTTTTCGACCGGCTCCGGCCTAGGGGGCGTCAGGACTCGGCGTCGCGCAGGGCCTCGCTGGCCTCGGCGATGATGGCCTGCATCGCGGCGGACGCCGCCGCACCGTCGCCGGACTGCACGGCCTCGGCGACGTCGCCGTGCAGTCGGACCGCAACCGGGTTGGGCGTCGAGGGCATGAGGTCGTGGTGCGTGCGGCCGGCGAGAACCTCGCCGACGACGCCCGACAGCGCGGCGAGCATCTCGTTGCCGGATGCCGACAGCAGCGTGGCGTGGAAGAGCTGGTCGGCCTCCAGGTAGGCCTCGAGGTCGCCCGACTTGGCGTGCACGGCCATCGCCATCACCGCGCCGACCAGGACGCCGCACTGGTCGGGGCTGGCGTGGGCGGCGGCGAGCTCGGCGGCGACGGGCTCGACACCGCGGCGCAGCTCGCCGAGCGAGAGCAGCTGCTCCTCGCGGCCCGGGCCGTCGAGCCGCCAGCGGATGACGCGGGGGTCGAAGACGTTCCACGACGTGCTCGGCAGGACCCGGACGCCGATGCGCTTGCGGGCCTCGACGAGACCCATGGAGTCGAGCACCCGGACGGCCTCGCGCACGACCGAGCGGGACACGCCGTAGCGCTCGTCGAGCTGGTCGATGCGCAGCACCGTGCCGGACGGCAGCTCCCCGGAGACGACCTGGCGTCCCAACGCGTCGAGCACGCTGGCGTGGAGCGCGGGACGTCGGTCGACCGTCATGGCGCCAGCCTGTCACACGACAGATGCACCGTGGCCATGGCGCGTTTAAATCAGTTTTATTTCCGCTTACCTCTTGTTAAGACCTCTTTCTTGCTCCACCCTAGGTCCAGCGACTCGATGAAGAGATCGATCGAGCCGGACGAAGGAGTCACGGAGCATGCAGCACCACCCACCACCCCTCGTCGTCGTCATGGGGGTGTCCGGCTCGGGCAAGACCACGGTCGGCGCCGCCCTGGCCCAGCGCCTGCGCGTCCCGTTCGCGGACGCCGACGACTTCCACCCCCCGGCGAACGTCGCCAAGATGTCGGCCGGCGTCCCGCTCACCGACGGTGACCGGGCACCGTGGCTGGCCACGATCGCGGCCTGGCTCGCCGACCACGCCCGGACCGGCGGCGTCACGAGCTGCTCAGCGCTCCGGCGCGCCTACCGCGAGGTCCTCACGGCCGCGGCCCCTGAGGCGTACTTCGTCCACCTCCACGGCGACCGGGAGGTCATCGCCGCCCGCGTCGCCGGCCGGCCGGGGCACTTCATGCCCGCTGCCCTCGTCGAGTCGCAGTTCGCGACCCTCGAGCCGCTCGGCGCCGACGAGCGCGGCGCCGTCCTCGAGGTCGACCAGCCCGTCGACGACCTCGTCACCCAGTCCCTCGACCTCCTGCACCACCGAGACCCGGAAGCGACCCTGTCATGACCGCCGCCCTGCTCCACCTGCTGCCCGCATCGGCCGTGTCCGCCGATGCCGCGCCCGTCATCCCCGCCGGACGCCTCGTGCCGGCCGCGCTGCTCGGCATCGCCGTCCTCGTCGTGCTCATCGTGCGGTTCAAGCTGCACCCGTTCCTCGCGCTGACGCTCGGCTCGCTGACCGTCGGCGGCATCGCCGGCGTGGCGATGTCCGACGTCATGGACAGCTACACCAAGGGCTTCGGCAGCACCGCCGCCGGCGTCGGCATCCTCATCGCCCTCGGCGCGATGTTCGGCAAGCTGCTCGCCGACTCCGGCGGCGCCGACGAGATCGTCGACACGATCGTCGGCCGCAGCTCGACCCGGACCCTGCCCTGGGCCATGGCCGGTGTCGGCGCCGTCATCGGCCTGCCGATGTTCTTCGAGATCGGCCTCGTGCTGCTCATGCCGGTGATCTTCCTCGTCGCCCGGCGCTCGGGCCTGTCCCTCGTGCGCGTCGGCATCCCAGCCCTCGCCGGGCTGTCCGCGATGCACGGCCTCGTGCCGCCGCACCCGGGTCCCCTGGTGGCCATCGACGCGCTCAAGGCCGACCTCGGCATCACGCTCGGCCTCGGCATCCTCGTCGCCATCCCGACGGTCGCGGTGGCCGGCCCGTGGTTCGCGCGTCTGGCCTCCCGCTGGGTCGACGTGCCCGCTCCCGAGCTCTTCGAGGCCCGGCCGGAAGCGGCCACCCGGCGTCCGTCGTTCGGCACGACGCTGTTCACCGTGCTGACGCCGGTCGCCCTCATGATGGGCAAGGCCCTCGCCGACGTCCTCGCCGGCAAGGACACCCCTGCCCGCGCCGTCCTCGACTTCCTCGGCACGCCGCTGGTCGCACTGCTCATCGCCGTCATCCTCGCCATGTTCACCCTCGGCCGCGGCGCGGGCATGGGAGTCAAGGAGGTCGGGTCGTCGCTCGAGGCCTCGCTCGGCCCGATCGCCGGCATCGTCCTCATCGTCGCCGCCGGCGGTGGCTTCAAGCAGACGCTCGTCGACACCGGCATCGGCCGCCTCGTCGCGGACTGGATCGCCCAGAGCGGGCTGTCGGTGCTCCTGCTCGCCTGGCTCGTCGCGGTGCTCATCCGACTCGCCACCGGCTCGGCGACGGTCGCGACGGTCACCGCCTCCGGCATCCTCGCCCCGCTCGCGTCGGGCATGTCGACGACCGAGGTCTCCCTCATGGTCCTGGCCATCGGCGCCGGTTCGGTGTTCTTCTCGCACGTCAACGACGCCGGCTTCTGGCTCGTCAAGGAGTACTTCGGCATGAAGGTCGGCCAGACGGTCAAGACGTGGTCGCTCATGGAGACCGTCCTGTCGGTGACCGGCCTCGGCCTCGTGCTCCTGCTGAACCTCGTCGTCTAGGTCCACGAGACGACTGGGTGCACGAGACGCCCACCCGACCGCCGCGGCCGGGTGGGCGTCTCGCGGCGTGCCTCAGACCCTTGGGACGTCGAAGAAGCTCGCGAGGTTGGCGGCGAGGCCGAGGTCGCCCTTGGCCTTGATCCTGCCGGTCATGAACATCATGACCGGGTTGCCGCTCTTGCTGACCAGCTTGAGGAACTCGACCGGGCCCATCGTCAGGGCCAGGGTCGCGGCGCCGTCGAGGCCGCGGGTCGTGGTGCACGTGCCGTCCTGGACCCGCACGGTCCACTCGTCCGCGCCCCCCTCGGGCCGGCCGGTGACCGTCCAGTGCGTCGTGGCGGTCGTGGACCCGGCACGGTCGGCCCGGAACAGCTCGGGCATCCGCTCGAAGACCGAGCGCAGGACCACCTCGCGGTTCGGCGAGGCCATGAGCGCGGCGACGTCCTTGTCGGACATCGTCTTCACGGTCTGGATGAAGGCGGCCGGCTCGACGGCGGCCAGCTGCTCGGGGGTGGCGGTCGCGAAGTCGATGTCGGACATGGAGGCCCCTTTCGGGCGACGACGAGGACGGTTACCGGCGGTAACCTATCGGACGGTGGCGCTCTCGAGGAACCAGCCCGCGACCATCCCCTCGGGGCGGCCGGGCTCGATGAAGTGCTCCCACCCGAAGGCCACCGCGAACATCTGCTCGGGGATCTCGAGCATCCCCTGGGCATCGGACTGGCTCGCATGCGCCTTGAGCGCCGAGCGCTTGACCTCGAGGAAGTCGCTGACGTCGCAGGCCCAGTGCAGCTCCTCCTCGAGGCTGCCGAGCGGGTTGCCGTCGTCCATCGGCGCACGCGGGTCCCACTCGCCCACGTCGTGCCCGGCGGCGACGGCGGCCTCGTGGGAGCGGATCATCGCGGTCCGGTTCATCGACGACTCGAGATAGCGCGGCGTCCCGGCGAGCTCGGCGGCCCGACGGGTCACGGCGTGCACCTTGACGTGGTCGGGGTGCCCGTAGCCGCCGTGCCAGTCGTAGCCGACGACGACGTCGGCGTCCTCCTCGCGCAGCACCGCGGCGACGCGCTGCGCCGCCTCCTCGGTGTCGACCCGCATGAAGCTGCCCTCGTGCTCGTTCTGCGCCCACCCCGTCATGCCCGAGTCGGCGTAGCCGAGGAAGACGACGCGGTGCGTGCCGATGACGGCGTTCGACGCCTCGGCCTCGACGCGCCGGCGGTGCACGACGGTCTCGCCCTCGGCGAGGTCACCGGGGACGTCGCCGTGGTCGCCGTTGGTGGCGACGACGAGGACGACGCGGTGCCCCTCGGAGACCGCACGGGCCATGGAGCCGGAGGTCTGCGACGCCTCGTCGTCGGGATGGGCGTGGACGAACACGACGGTTGCCATGGCGTCAGCCTCTCACTGCCCACCGACGGGCGCTGCAGGATCCCCGGCGGAGACGGTGTAGACGATGAACCCGTCGTAGCTCGCCACCTCGTCGTAGAGCCGGCGGGCGACCGCGTTGGTCTCGTGCGTCTGCCAGTAGACGCTCCCGCAGCCCTGCCCGCGCGCCCACTCGCGCACCGCGGCGATGAGCGCCCGCGCGACCCCTCGCCCGCGCACGCCCGGGTCGGTGAAGAGGTCCTCGAGGTAGCAGAGGTCGGGCTCGCTGGAGCTCGGGTGAACCAGGAAGTGCGTGATGCCGACGAGCTCGCCCCCGAGCCAGGCGCCCAGACCGTGCAGCCTTGCGTCCGAACCGATCTCGCGCCAGGCCCTGTCGTAGGCGGACTGGTCCAGCTCGCGCCCGTAGAAGGCGATGTAGGCCCGGAAGAGCGACTCCCACCGGTCCCGGTCGGCCGGCCCGAGGCGTCGGATCTCGATCACACGGCGACGCTAGCGCGAGGCGCAGAGGCGGTCAGGACTTCTTGGATGCCGCCT
Source organism: Monashia sp. HAY1-5C (assembly GCF_056755255.1). Taxonomy (NCBI): domain Bacteria; kingdom Bacillati; phylum Actinomycetota; class Actinomycetes; order Micrococcales; family Intrasporangiaceae; genus Intrasporangium; species Monashia sp. HAY1-5C. Next base: position 23,994 of record NZ_JBPGXG010000044.1, read on the forward strand.
TCTTCGTCGTGGTCTTCCTGGCCGTCTTGCGGGTCGACTTCGTCGCGGCGCGCTTGCGCGTCGTCGGGCCCTTGGCGCGCTTCTCGGCGAGCAGCTCGTAGCCGCGCTCGGGCGAGATCGAGGCCGGGTCGTCGTCCTTGCGCAGCGTCGCGTTCGTCTCGCCGTCGGTGACGTACGGGCCGAAGCGGCCGTCCTTGACGACGACCGGCTTGCCGCTCACCGGGTCGGTGCCGAGCTCCTTGAGCGGCGCCGACGCGGCACGCCCGCGTTGCTTGGGCTGGGCGTAGATCGCCAGCGCCTCCTCGAGCGTGATGTCGAACAGCTGCTGCTCGGTCTGCAGCGAGCGCGAGTCCGTGCCCTTCTTGAGGTACGGGCCGTAGCGGCCGTTCTGCGCGGTGATCTCCACGCCCTCGGCGTCGACGCCGACGAGGCGCGGGAGGCTGAGCAGCTTCAGCGCGGTCTCGAGGTCGATGGTGGCGAGGTCCATGTCCTTGAACAACGAGGCCGTGCGCGGCTTGACCTTGGCCACCCTGCGGCCCTTGGGCTTCTCACCACCGGACGCGTCCTCGTCCTCGATGACCTCCGTGACGTACGGGCCGTAGCGTCCGGCGCGGGCGACGACGTCGCGCCCGGTCTCGGGGTCCTGCCCGAGGACCCGGCCGTCGTCGGCGGCGACCTCGAGCAGCTCGCGGGCCTTCTCGGGCGTCATCTCGTCCGGCGCGACGTCGTCGGTGATCGTCGCCCGGCGCGGTGTGGCGGACCCGTCTGCCCCCTCGGCGACCTCGCCGGTCTCGAGGTCGACGCCGCGGGGCCCGACCTCCTCCACGTAGGGGCCGTAGCGACCGACGCGCACGACCATGCCGTCACCGAGGGGGATGGTGCTGATCTCCCTGGCGTCGATCTCGCCGAGGTCGTCGACGAGCTGCTTGAGCCCCGCGCCGGAGGTGGCCTCGGTGCCGAAGTAGAACCGCTTGAGCCAGTCGGCGCGGCCCTCCTCGCCACCGGCGATGCGGTCGAGGTCCTCCTCCATGGACGCGGTGAACTCGTAGTCGACGAGCTCTCCGAAGTGCTCCTCGAGCAGGCGGGTCACGGCGAACGCGAGCCACGTCGGCACGAGGGCCTGGCCCTTGGTGAAGACGTAGCCGCGGTCCTGGATCGTGCCGATGGTCGCGGCGTACGTGGACGGGCGGCCGATGCCGCGCTCCTCCATCGCCTTGACGAGCGTCGCCTCGGTGTAACGGGCGGGCGGGCTCGTCTCGTGCCCGTCGGCCTCGGCACGCACGACCTCGATGGCCACGCCCGGGGACAGCCGGGGAAGGCGGCGCTCCTCGGCGGCCGCGTCGGCGCGGGCGACGGCCTCGTCGTCGCGGCCCTCCTCGTAGGCGGCGAGGAAGCCCTTGAAGGTGATGACGGTGCCGCTCGCGCTGAACTCGACCTGCCGGGCGCCCTCGACGGCGGTGTCGACGGACAGCCGCACCGTGGCCGTCGAGCCGCGGGCGTCGGCCATCTGGGAGGCGACGGTGCGCTTCCAGATCAGCTCGTAGAGGGCGAACTCCTCGCCGCGCAGCTCGCCGGCCACCTGGGCCGGGCTGCGGAACCGGTCGCCGGCGGGCCGGATGGCCTCGTGGGCCTCCTGCGCGTTCTTGACCTTCTTCTCGTAGCGGCGCGGCGACTCGGGCACGTACTCGGCGCCGTACATGTCGCGGGCCTGGCTGCGGGCGGCGGTGAGCGCGGCGTCCGACAGCGTCGTGCTGTCGGTACGCATGTAGGTGATGTAGCCGTTCTCGTAGAGACGCTGGGCCACGCGCATCGCGTTCTTGCTGCTCAGGCGCAGCTTGCGCGAGGCCTCCTGCTGGAGCGTCGAGGTGGTGAACGGGGCCGACGGACGGCGGGTGTACGGCTTCTCCTGCACGTCGGTGACGCGCGCGTCGGCGCCGGTGCACGCCTCGGCGATGCGTCGGGCCAGGGCCTCGTCGAGGTGGACGACGCCCCTGCCGGTCAGCTCACCGGCGTCCGAGAAGTCGCGGCCGGTGGCGACGCGGGCACCGTCGACGGAGGCCAGGCGCGCGGCGAAGCGCTGCTGCTCGCCCCCGGGCGTGAACTCGCCCTCGACGTCCCAGTAGGACGCCTTGACGAAGGCCATCCGCTCGCGCTCGCGCTCGACGACCATCCGCGTCGCGACGGACTGGACGCGTCCGGCCGAGAGCCCCTGGCGCACCTTGCGCCACAGGACCGGGCTGACCTCGTAGCCGTAGAGGCGGTCGAGGATGCGGCGGGTCTCCTGGGCGTCGACGAGTCGGGTGTCGAGCTCACGGGTGTCGTTGACGGCGCGCTGGATGGCCTCGCGGGTGATCTCGTGGAAGACCATGCGCTTGACCGGGACCCGCGGCTTGAGGGCCTCGAGCAGGTGCCAGGCGATGGCCTCGCCCTCGCGGTCCTCATCGGTGGCGAGATAGAGCTCGCTCGCGTCCTTGAGGAGGCGCTTGAGGTCGGCGACCTTCTTCTTCTTGTCCGGGTCGACGACGTAGTACGGCTCGAAGCCGTTGTCGACGTCGACGGCGAACTTGCCGAACGGGCCCTTCTTCATGTCGGCCGGCAGCTCGGACGGGTTCGGCAGGTCGCGGATGTGACCCACCGACGCCTCGACCTCGAAGTCCCCGCCGAGGTACCCGGCGATCGTCTTCGCCTTCGCGGGCGACTCGACGATGACGAGCTTGCGGCCCTTGCCTGCAGCCATGACACACCTACGACTTCCCGGTCTCACGTGCAGCGGATTCGTCGCTGCTCCGACGTGGACGCGCCCTGACCGTAACAGCCCGCGGCACGTGGCATCGGCAGGGCCCACGCGCGCCGGTGCACCGGGCAGCCCGTCGGCGGGGAAGAAAGCCCGCCCGGACGGCGTTCCCGTGGTAGTTTAGAGTTCAACTTGTCGGGAGGAGCCCCCATGTCCGCCGCACCCGTCCTGTACCTCAGCCACGGCGCCCCGCCGCTCGCCGACGACCGGCGCTGGACGGCCGAGCTGTCCGCGTGGTCGGCCGACCTGCCGAAGCCGAAGGACGTCCTCATCGTCTCCGCGCACTGGGAGGACGCCCCGACGACGCTCGGCTCGACGACCGGCGCACCGCTGACCTACGACTTCTGGGGCTTCCCGCAGAAGTACTACGAGGTCACCTACGACGCGCCCGCCGCCCCGCAGCTGGCCGACGAGGTGACGCGCCTGCTGAGCTCGCCCGGCCACGAGGTGCACCGCGACGAGGCCCGTGGCCTCGACCACGGCGCGTACGTCCCGCTGAAGGAGATGTTCCCCGACGCCGACGTGCCGGTCCTGCAGATGTCGATGCCCACGCTCGACCCGCGCGGCCTCTTCGAGATCGGCCGGCGCCTGGCGCCGCTGCGCGAGCAGGGCACCCTCATCGTCGGCTCCGGCTTCACGACCCACAACCTGCGCTGGTTCAACCCGGCCGGCGGTGCCGACGGCACTCCCCCGCAGGCGAGCGCCGAGTTCGACCACTGGGCCCGGGAGGCCATGGCCGCGCAGGACGTCGACGCGTTGCTCGACTTCGCCGCCAAGGCCCCGGCCGCGCACGAGGCGCACCCGCGGACCGAGCACTTCGCACCGCTGTTCGTGACGCTCGGAGCCGCCTCCGCGTCGGGGAACCTGGGCTCCGAGAGCGTCATCGACGGCTTCTGGTTCGGCCTGAGCAAGCGCTCCTGGCAGCTCGGCTGACGCGCGCGGGGACGCCCCGGGGGCGCCTCGGGGACGCCGCGGAGAGGCGCGGGGACGCCCCGGGGCGCATCCGTCCGGAGAACCGGCCGGGCCCCGCGGAACTCCCGCGGGGCCCGTGTCGTTCCAGGAGCGTGGGGCGCCCCACGAAACGCGACCGCGGCTCGGTGTTTCCCCTGGCACCGAACCGTGGTCGCCCCCGTCGGCCGCGTTCCCGGGTCTCTCGACACCTCCCTCGCGGGGGCTCCCGGGACGCGGCCTCCGGGCGTCGTGGAACCCCGCAGATCGCCGTCCCGTCGCAGGCGCGCGGCACGTAGAGTGGCCGTACGCCCGAGACGGGTCACGGGCCCGGCGCGCAGCCGGGGCCGACCCGCGGGCGAGGGACTTCGGTCGCGTCGCCGACGCGGCCGGCACCGAGGGGAAGGACCCGTCGCACGATGACCGACCAGCCCGCCGCCCAGGCCGCAGCAGCTCCGGCAGCCCCCGCTCAGCAGGTGACGCCTCTCGCCCCGCCGCCGAGCGAGGCCTTCGTCCTCACCGCCCCGGCACCGGCCCAGCCGGTCGCCGAGACCGCGGCGCCGAAGATGGCCCCGGCCGTGCCCGAGGCCGCGCTGCCCGGACTGGACTCGAAGGTCGACACCTACCTCGAAGGCCTCATGCGCACCACCGCGAAGTCCCCCGAGTGGGAGTCCAGGGCGGCCGACGTGCGCAGCATGGGCACCGACGAGATCCGGTTCGCCGCCGAGAGCAGCAACCGGATGCTCCAGATGCCGGTCAAGGCCCTCAACGAGGGCGGCCTGTCCGGCAGCTCGAAGGTCGGCAAGACGCTGCTCGACCTCCGGCGCACGGTCGAGGACCTCGACCCTGCCCAGGCCCAGGGCGCCAAGAAGCTCCTCGGCATGATCCCGTTCGGCGACCGGGTCACCGACTACTTCCGCAAGTACCAGTCGGCCCAGAGCCACCTCAACGGCATCCTGCACTCGCTCCAGTCCGGCCAGGACGAGCTGACCAAGGACAACGTCGCGCTCAACCTCGAGAAGAAGAACCTCTGGGAGTCGATGGGCCGGCTCAACCAGTACGTCTACGTCGCCGAGCGGCTCGACGCCAAGCTCGCCGCGCAGGTCGCGACCCTCGAGGTCACCGACCCGGAGAAGGCCAAGGCGCTGCGCGAGGACGTCCTGTTCTACGTCCGGCAGAAGCACCAGGACCTGCTGACGCAGCTGGCCGTGTCGATCCAGAACTACCTGGCCATCGACATCATCATCAAGAACAACATCGAGCTCATCAAGGGCGTCGACCGCGCGACGACGACCACCGTGTCGGCGCTGCGCACCGCCGTCATCGTGGCCCAGGCGCTGAACAACCAGCAGCTGGTCCTCGACCAGATCACGGCGCTCAACACCACGACGTCCGGGCTCATCGAGCGCACCTCCGAGGCCCTGAAGCAGAACTCGGCTCGCATCCAGGAGCAGGCCGCCGGCTCGACGCTGTCGATCGAGGCGCTGCAGAAGGCCTTCGCGAACATCTACGAGACGATGGACACCATCGACCAGTTCAAGGTGCGGGCGCTCGACACCATGGCCGCGACGATCGGCACGCTCGAGACCGAGGTCGCCAAGTCGCGCAGCTACCTCGAACGGGTCGCCTCGCACGATGCACGCCAGTCCGCCAACGCGGCGCCCGGCGTCCTCGACCTCCGCGGCCCGACGCGATGACGGGCCGGTGACATCAGCCGGGCTGCCCGGCAAGGACGAGCGGGGCCGGCCGGTGGCCGGCCCCGACGGTGATCGGGACGATGAAGAGGGGTCTCGCAGTGGGTCTTTGGTCTGTTTCTT
>NZ_JBPGXG010000045.1:0-29139 GCF_056755255.1 Monashia sp. HAY1-5C
TCCGTCGTCGGCAGCGTCAGATGTGTATAAGAGACAGGGCTCGCGCGGTCGGCAGCGTCACGCCGTCATCTGCTCGCGCATCCTCGTCGCCGCTGCCGCGTCGATCGCGCTCGGACTCGTCCCGGCCGCGCACACCCGACCGCCCGTGCCCGTCCCCGTGCTGCCGGCCGCGCCCGTCGCCCTCGTCCGGGCGCAGGCGCTCGTCACCGAGGCAGCGGGGCTCGTCACACCGCCCGACGCCGAGCCGACGGCTGCGGCCCTCGACCGTGCCGAGTCGCTGCTCGCCGACGCCTCCGCCGTCCTCGACGGGGTGCGCGACCCCCTGGGTGGCACCCTCGGGGTCGACGCCGTCCGCGCCCGTCTGGCCGGCGTCGCCGGGATGCTCGCGGCGGCGCGCCACCGGCTCCAGCCGGCGACCGGCGTGGTCGAGCCCCCTCGCGCCCCCGCTGGGGGCTCCCCGAGCACCGCCACCGCCGTCCGCGGGACCGGCCGCGGAGAGGGCGGCCCCGCCGGGACAGCGTCCGCCGGTACTCGCGGGTCCGGTGCGAGCACGCGTCACGACGGTGACGACGCTCGCGACGAGGCCGACGGCGGTGAGCGCTCCGGTCCGGGCCGGACGCGTGGGAGCACGAGCGGGGGCTCCGGCCTGTCCGCCACGCCCGAGTCGTCCGACAGGGAGCACTCGGGCGGCAGCGTCGGGGACGACGGGTCGGGGTCCCACGACGCGTCCGGCTCGGGCGACGACGCCGAGTCGGGCACGGACTCGCGCCGGGGTTCGAGCAGCGGTTCCGACAGCGGGTCGGACGGCGGGTCAGGCAGCGACTCAGGCAGCGGTTCCGACAGCGGCTCCGGCAGCGGCTCCGGCAGCGGCTCCGGCAGCGGCTCCGACAGCGGCTCGCCGGGCGACGGGCCGGGGTCCGACTGACACAGCCCGGAGAGGGCCGGGGGCACCGGCGTCGCTCCGCCGCCCCCGTCAGCGGGCCAGCTCGTCCGAGGACGCGTCGGCGGCCCGGCCGTGCAGCGGCGTCGGTCGTGGGGTCGCCGGCGCGCCGTCGAGGGGCAGGCGTACCTCGAAGCGGCAGCCCACCGCCGGCCCGGACCCGGGGCTCGCGTCGGACCTGCGTCCGTCGGACCTGACGACGACCGCCCCGCCTCCGCCGACGTTCGCCACCGTGACCGTGCCTCGGTAGGCGTCGACGAGGGCCGACACGATGGCCAGTCCGAGGCCGGCGCCGGCGGTACCCGTCGGCGTGCGCGCGGCGGACCCGCGGAAGCCGGGCTCGAAGACCCGGGGCAGCACGTCCTCCGGGATGCCGCCGCACGCGTCCGACACGGCGATCAGGGCGTCCGGGCCGTCGCACGACAGGTCCACGCGCACGGTGCTTCCCGGTGCGGTGTGTCGCACCGCGTTGCCGACGAGGTTGTCGACGACGCGCGTCAGGTCGCGCGGGTCCACCCTCGCCGTCGGGGTCCCGGTCGACGTGCCGCTGACGGTCACACCGGCCCGGGCCGCCACCGGGCGCGCCGCAGCCACGACGTCCGACACGAGGTCCACCAGGTCGACGAGCACGGGGTCGCGCCCGACGTCACCCGCCGTGATGCGCGAGAGGTCGAGCAGGTCACCGACCATGCCGTCGAGGCGTCCGATCTCGCGCCGCAGCTGGGCGAACGCGGCCGCCGGGTCGGGCACCACGGCGTCCTCGAGGGCGTCGGCCAGGGCCCGCATCGCGGCCAGCGGGCTGCGCAGGTCGTGGGAGACCCACGCGACCAGCTCGCGCCGTCGCTCCTCCACGACCTGGTCTCGCAGTCGGGCCTCCTGCGCGCGGGACACGGCGCGCCCGAGGTCCTGCACGTGCCGCGCGATGGCCCAGCCGGCGGCCACGGCGACCGGGACGGTCGCGAGCAGACCGAGGAGGACGAGCGAGGAGTCGTGCTCCGACAGCAGCATCGCCCGCGAGCTCGTGTAGATGCCGGCGCCGACGGCCAGGACCACGACGAGCGGCGCGGCGATGGCCGCCACGACGGCGGCCCGGACCGTGGGCCGACGGGTGGCGCGCCGGACGAGCATCGCGCCGAGGGAGCCGACGACCGTGGCCATGCCGGCCGACACGAGGACGGCCTGAACGCCGGTGCTGCCCATCAGAGTGCCCCCGCCGTGGCGTCGGGACCCGGCTGGGCCCGCGAGGCACGGGAGTCCCAGCGGTAGCCGACCCCGAACACCGTCACCAGCCGACGGGGCGCCGCCGGGTCGGTCTCGACCTTCTCGCGCACCCGGCGCACGTGGACCGTGACCGTCGACTCGTCGCCGTAGTCCCAGCCCCACACCGAGCGCATCAGCTCCGAACGGGTGAACACGCGTCCGGGGTGTCGGACGAACCAGGCCAGCAGGTCGAACTCCCTTGTCGTCAGGACCGGTTCGTCGTCACCGAGGTGGACGCGGCGACCGGTGACGTCGACGGTCAGGTCGCCGTCGACGAGCAGGTCCGGCGCGTCGGGCAGGCTCGCCCCACCGGCGCCCGGTGGCGGCGTCCCGACGCCGGGCACCACTCGGGACCGACGCAGGACCGACTCCACACGCAGGACGAGCTCGCGCGGGCTGAACGGTTTCGTGACGTAGTCGTCCGCCCCGAGCTCGAGCCCGGCGATGCGGTCGTGCTCCTCGCCTCGCGCCGTGAGCATGACGACCGGCAGGGCGGGGTGGGCCGCTCGGAGCCGGCGGCACACCTCGAGACCGTCGAGCCCCGGGAGCATGAGGTCCAGCAGGACGAGGTCGGGGCGCCGACGGGCGACGGAGGCGACCGCGTCTCGCCCGTCGGCCACGACCTCGACGCCGAACCCGGCACGGTCGAGGTAGGCGGCGACGACGCCCGAGACCGTCGGGTCGTCATCGACGACGAGCACGCGCTCCACCGGCTCCACGGGCTCAGGATAGGTCCGGCACGGCGTCGTCCGGGGTCGGGACGGACGCGTCGGGTGCCGACGTCAGCACCTCGTAAGGAGCTCGTAACGACGAGGTCATGGCACCCGCCCCGCCGCGCCACTTGAATCGAGGGCAACCCGGTCGCCCGACCGGTTCATCGAGGAGAACCCATGAAGCACAAGCGAACCCACCACCAGACCGTGCTCGCCGCCGTCGTCGCCGCGGGCGCTGCCGTCCTCGCCGTCGGCGTCGGGCCGGCCTCGGCCGGAGTCTCGGGGCCCGCCTTCTACGTCGACCACACGCTGTACCGGACGGTGGCCACGCCGACCGACCTGTCGGGCACCGGTGCGCCCGAGCAGAGCTACGACACGATCTACAGCTTCGGGACGCTGCAGCGCAGCGTCGCGACGTCGGCTCCCGGCTACGCCGACTTCAACGGCGGCCGCTGGGCCGTCCACGCCGTGACGGCCCCGCACGGGTACGCGGCGGCGCTGGCGTCCGGCGACCTGGACGGCAACGGCGTGCTCGACGCGACCGACGAGGTCGTGGCAGCCCTGTCGAGCGGCGACCTCGTCGACATCGGGGTCGTCAAGCGCTTCGTCTGCACCGTCAACCCGGTCCCGGCGTCGCAGGCCTGACGCGCCGCCTCGCCCCGGACGTGCGAGGGCCCGTCCGACGTGTCCGACGGACGGGCCCAGCACCCTCCCAGGTGCCTCCGCGTCAGCGGAGCGGGTTGAACGGACGCAGCTCGTCCGGCGTCACTCCGGTGACGATCTGCTCCGCGAGCAGACGGCCCGTGACCGGGCCGAGGGTGATGCCCCACATGCCGTGGCCACCGGCGACGAAGACCTTCGACGACCGCGTCGCGCCGATGAGCGGCAGGCCGTCGATGGTGCAGGGGCGCGAGCCGACCCACTCGTCCTGGCGCCGGTCGAGGTCGGCGCCCTTGAGCAGCGGCCGGGCCGCCTCGACGATGGCCCCGATGCGGCGCTGGTCGAGGGCCGCCTCGGGCCTGCGGAACTCCATCATGCCGGCGACCCGGAGGCGGTCACCGACCGGCGTGCACGCGACCCGCGCGGCCGGGAAGTAGACCGGACCGTTCGGCAGGTCCTCGACCTCGACGCTGAACGAGTAGCCGCGGCCGGCCTGGACGACGCGCTTGACCCCGAGCTCCCGGGCCAACCCGCCGAGCCAGGCACCGGTCGCGACGACGACCGCGTCGAAGGTCTCGGCGATGCCGTCCTCGTTCGTCAGCACGACGCCGGTGGCGGTGTCGACGATGGAGGCGATTTCGCTGCCCGTGAGGATCTTGCCGCCGCGGGCCACGACCGAGTCGGCCAGCGCGCCGACGAACGCGCCGGGGTTGATGAAGCGCTGGCCGTGCAGCACGATCGCCGCGCCGATCTCGTCGGACAGGGCCGGCTCGATGGCGCGGGCCTCGTCGCCGGTGAGGACGTCGAAGGCGATGTCGCCGCCGGACGCGTGGATGTGCTCGATCTCCTCGAGCAGCGTCTGGCGCTCCTCGGCGGTGCGGTAGGCGGCCGTGAACGACTTGGCCTCGTACGTCTCCGCGTCGACGCCGCCGTCCGTGAGGAGGTCGAAGCTCGCGAGCGATAGGTCGTTGACGGGGACGAGGGCGCCCATGGCCCGCTTCCACGCCTTCATCGTGCTGTGGCGGGTGAACCCGGTGACGAAGCGCAGGAAGTCGGGGTTCGCGCTCGGCGGCACGTAGACCGGCGACGTCGGCGACAGGACCGCCCGCAGGCCGTACCTGAGGACAGCCGGTTCGGGCAGCGGCGTGGCGATGCCCGGGGTCAGCCAGCCGGCGTTGCCCCAGGAGGCGCCGGCGGCGACACCCTCCCGGTCGATGACGGTGACCTCGACGCCACGCTCCTGGAGGAACCAGGCGGTGGCCAGGCCCACCATGCCGGCGCCGACGACGGCGACGCGGCCGGGGGCGGGGTGCGAGGACGGGACGGACGGGGTGCTGCCAGCCATGGGGTCGACTCCTGTTCGCGGGGTGCCGGAGGGCCTCGGTGGGGCGCGGCGGCACTGCGGTGGGGTGCGGCGCCGCCGGCGCCTGTCCCCCATGGTGCGACCGGCATCTCGTGGACCCTTGGTGCTGGCTCGCCACACTTCAGCCCCCTGGTTGTGCCCGCAGCACAACGGCGTGTCACCATGGGCGCATGGCTCCCCCGCGGGGCGCGTCGAGCCGCGCCGCCACCAGGACGTCCTCCACGAGCTCGGTCGGGCTGCCGGTCGCCCAGCTCGTCGGCACCATCGGCGGGGGCCTGCTCACCGTCGTCGTCGACGCGGGCGCAGGCACCGTGGACGACGTGACGCTCGCCGAGCCCGGCTCCGGCGTCTTCGGCCAGGCCGGTGACCTGCTCCTCGGCGTCGGCGTCGACCGGCCTGCGGACGCCGAGGCCCTGCTCGAGGGGGCGGCCGGCGTCGACGTCGGTGCCGTCGTGCTCCGACGCGCCGCGGCGCGGAACCCGCGGGTGCGCGCCGCCGCCAGACGACACGGTGTCGCCCTCGTCGAGCTGGCCGACCACGCCTCCTGGGCGCACGTCGTGTGGCTGCTGCGCGGCGTCCTGGACCGCGCCGCGAGCGGCCCCGCGCTCCGGGCCGAGGGTCCGGTGCTCGACGAGCTGTTCGCGCTCGCCGACGCCTGCGCGGGCCTCGTCGGCGGCCCGATCACCATCGAGGACACCCAGTCCCGGGTCCTCGCCTACTCCTCGGCGCAGGCCGTCGCCGACCCCGCCCGCGTGTCGACCATCGTCGGCCGCCGGGTGCCGGACGAGGTCATCGCGTCGCTGCGCGGCCGGGGCGTCTTCCGGCGCCTCGCGCGCTCCGACGAACCGTTCTTCGTCCCCGCCGGCCGGGACCTCGGCGCGCGCCTCGTCGTGCCGGTGCGCGCCGGGACCGAGTGGCTGGGCTCCATCTGGGCCGTCGTCGACGAGGAGCCGCCCGAGGCCGTGCGCCGCTCGCTGGGCCAGACCGCGTCGGTCGTCGCCCTCCACCTGCTCCGGCTGCGTTCCCAGGCCGACCTCGCCCGCCGCGTCGCTGCCGACCGGGTTCGGGCCGTGCTCAGCGGTGACAGCCTCGAGGCCGAGGGGTGGTTGCCCCCGCCGCCGTGGCGGGTCGCCGTCCTCGCCGGGGCGTACGAGGCGTCCGAGGCGTCAGGGGCACCGGCGGACGCCACGCCCGGCGGGCGCGGAGGCGGCACCGCGCGCGCCGGGAGCGGCGGCAGCAGGGCCGCCGGGGCCAGCGGGGGCGCCGGCGGCACCGGTGGTGCCACCGAACGCGAGCTCGACGTGTGGGAGTCGGCGGCGCGGCGGCGGTCCTGGCGCCAGCCGCTGCTGGCGATCTTCGACGGCGTCGCCCTCGTCCTCGTCCGTGACGTGCCCGGTGACTCGACGCCCGGCACGTGGGAGTGGCTGCTCGGGGTGGTGACGGAGGTCGCGCGCGTGAGCCCGACGGCGACCGCCAGCGCCGGTGGACGCGTCTCCCGCGTCGCACAGCTCGACCGGTCCCGGCGGGAGGCCACCGAGGTGCAGCGGCTGCGCGAGGCCGGGCGCGTCCACGGGACGACGGTCACGGTCGAGGACGCCTGGGCCGCCGTGACCAACGCCCGTGCGCTCGGCGGCATCTGGACCGAGGAGCTGCTGGGCCCGGTCGAGACCCTGCGCCAGCACGACGAGCAGCACGGGACGGCCTACCTCGAGACGGTCGCCGCCTGGCTCGACCACCCGGGGGACCCCCGCGCGGCGGCCCGGGCCGTGCACGTGCACCCGAACACGCTGCGCTACCGGATGCAGCGGCTGTCCGACGTCGTCGACCTCGACCTGCACGACCCCGAGACGCGCCTCGCGCTGCGCCTGCAGCTGCGGGCCCTCGGCCACTGAGGCCGGCCGCCCATGGGGGCCGGCTGGGGTGGTGACCGGTCACTCGCCCAGGTGGACCGTGCCGTCCGAGTCGACGCGGAACCCGGGGTTGTGCACGAAGTCCCAGCGGAAGCCGTCGGGGTCCGCGACACAGGCGCTCGTGCCGCCCCACTCACGCAGGGCCGGGGCCGTGACGCTCGTCGCGCCGGCCGCCACGGCTGCGTCGTGGAGCCGTTCGACTTCCTCCGCGCGAACAACGTTGTGTCCCAGCGACATCGGTGGCGCCTGCGTGCCGTGCCCGACGTCGCCGTACTCGCTCGGCATCGAGGTCACGTTCCACAGCGCGAGCACCTGACCCGGGGCGCACTGCACGAAGGCGATCTCGCCGCGCAGGTGCAGCACCGGCCGGAACCCGAGCCCGTCGACGTAGAAGTCGCGGGACGCCTCGACGTCGCGGACGCCGAGGGTGATGGCGCTGATCTCCGGAGTCGTCATCCCCCGACCCTAGAGCGCGCCCCTGACGCCGCCACGTCCACGCCGAGCAGCCGGGTGGTGGGCCGCAGGCGCAGGGTGAGGCAGGTGGAGGGGCGCACGTCGGCGCCCCTCCCCTGGTTCGTCGGCCGGTACCCCCCAGTCCCGGTCGGTCAGTGCCCGCCGCCCAAGAGCTCGCGAACCTCGGACTCCCGGTACCGGCGATGCCCGCCGAGGGTCCGGATCGAGGTCAGCTTGCCGGCTTTGGCCCATCGGGTGACCGTCTTCGGGTCGACCCTGAAGAGGGCCGCGACCTCAGCAGGCGTGAGCAGTTTTTCGGTGTCGTGCCGATCCTGAGTCGTCATTGTCATATCCCCACCACCCTGTCGCTAGGTGCAGCGACACGCATGTGCCCCAACCGGGGCTCAGTAAAGCAAGAGTAAAGTCTCGAGCGCCTGAATGGCAGTTAAACCCCGAAAGTCTCATATCGGCACGAGCGTCGGAGCCATGGTGTATACCACGGCTCGTTCCCGTCGACGCGGCTCGATCGCCGGGGTGGACGCGGGCACGATTTGCCTCGCTCATGTAGCGTTAGCACCACGCAGACACCACACATCCCGGGGCCGCTACGCGGAAGACGGAGAGCCGAAGGTCTCCCCGCCGAGCGATGCCGCCCCGGCACGACGCATGAGGGGGTCACGCCATGGGGCGCGGCCGAGCCAAAGCCAAGCAGACCAAGGTCGCACGGCAGCTCAAGTACTACACGCCGAACACGGACTTGAGCGCGCTGGAGCGCGAGCTGCACGGCTCGTCTCAGCGGGACGGAGACAACGAGTCGCCGTCCCTGAACAGCGAGAACGAGTACGACGAGTACGGGAAGTGGGCGTCGGGCGAGCGGTGAGCTCGCCCCCTCCAGTCCTCACGACAGGTGCCGGGTGACTCGTCACCCGGCACGTGGTCGTCCTCGCGGCACCGACGCGCTGTCGTCCCTCGATGGGTCCCGGAAGCTCTGAGCCGGGGCTCGTCCCCCCTTGGGCCTTCACGGCCGTCCGCATGCGTCCTTCGCAGGCTGCGTCGCGCCCGGGCATCCCGTGCTGGCCGTGCTGGCCGTGCTGGCCGCAGGCGGATGGAGGACGTCGCGGGCCGACCGGCGCCGTTCGCGTCCGGCGCGGCCCGGTTCAGGGCGCCGGGTGCGACCCGACCACCTGGACGGCGCCCCCCTCGACGCCCTTCGCCCCACGGACGACCTCGACGTCCGGGACGATCATGCCGGTGGTGGTGGCGGTCTCCTCCGTCGTCACCTCGCCGAGGCGCCACGCAGCGATGCCGGCCGCCCGGCTCAGCTCGACCGCTCGGGCGGCGTGGGCCTCGGGCAGCACCGCGACGAACCCGACACCCTGGTTGAGGGTGCGCTCGACGTCGGCCTGGGGCACGCGTCCGAGGTCCTGCACGGTGCGGAAGACCGCGGGAGGCGTCCACGTGGACCGGTCGAGCCGCGCGAACGTACCGGCCGGCAGGACCCGGGCCAGGTTGGCCGCGAGCCCACCGCCGGTGACGTGGCTCAGGGCGTGCACGTCGACGTCGTCGTCACCGATGAGCGCGAGCAGCGGCCGGGTGTAGATGCGGGTCGGCTCGAGCAGCTCCTCGCCGAGCGTGCGGCCGAAGTCGTCGACGTGCCGGTCCAGGGCCCAGCCGGCGCTCTGGACGACGCGACGCACGAGGCTGTAGCCGTTGCTGTGCAGGCCGCTGCTCGCGAGCGCCACCACGACGTCGCCGTCGGCCACGCGCTGCGGGCCGAGGACGTCGGCGAACTCGACGACACCGGTGGCCGCGCCCGCGACGTCGTACTCGTCGGGCTCGAGCAGTCCGGGGTGCTCGGCGGTCTCGCCACCGACGAGGGCGACGCCCGCCTCCTCGCACGCCCGGGCGATGCCACCGACGATGGCCGCGACGCGCTCTGGCACGACCTTGCCCGTGGCGATGTAGTCGGTCATGAACAGGGGCTCGGCGCCGCACACGACGATGTCGTCGACGACCATCCCGACGAGGTCGAAGCCGATCGTGTCGTGGCGGTCGAGCGCTTGGGCGATCGCCACCTTGGTGCCGACGCCGTCGGTGCTCGTGGCGAGGATCGGACGCGTCATACGGGCGATCGCACTCGCGTCGAACATGCCGGCGAAGCCGCCCAGCCCACCGACCACCTCGGGTCGCGTCGCGCGTCGGACCGACGCCTTCATCAGCTCGACGGCCTTGTCACCCGCCTCGACGTCCACTCCGGCTGAGGCATACGTGATGGGGGCGTCGCTCACGGCCCCCAGCCTACCGGCGCTCCTCGGCTCCCCCGTCCGCCGTCCGCCGGTCAGCGGCCCTCTCTGCCCCCTCCTCTCGTCCGCGGTCGAGGTGATCGCTCGTGCCCGACCGCGACGAAGCATCTCGACTCCGAAGGGAGGCCGTGTGCCGAGGTATCCGCTCGCCGCACCGAGCGAGGAATCACCTCCACCGAGACGTTGCGAGGCCGAGAGCGACCTGCTGCATGAACGCGTCCTCGTGCAGGCGCAGACCGACCAGGTCGATTCGCAGGACCCTGTCGCCGGTGAGGACGACCGCGTTGCGACTGAGGTTGTCGACGCTGACGGCGAGCCCCTCGCGGTGCTGCATGCCGTCGACCTCGACCACCAGTCCCCGCGTGTGCCAGCGGACGTCGAGGTAGATCCGGCCGCGGGGCCCCTGGCGCACGACCTGGCGCGAGGGCTCCGGCAGACCCCGTGCCCGGCACAGCCGCGCGAAGTCGAGCTCGCCGAGCGACTCGACGCCGAGCGCCACGTCCCGGACGACGCCCTTGATGAAGGCGCGCCGCGGGCGTCCGAGGCACGAGGCGACGGCCACCTGGAGCGCCGCCGCGGTCGTCAACCGCTGCTGCACGGCCATGAGCAGGACCAGGGCGGCCTGCCGGTCACTCACGGCCCATCCGGCAGCCCGGACCGCCGCGACATCCGGTCGCGTGCGAGGGACGCCGACGCCGAGGACCTCGTCGTCGAGGCGCCGGATGAGCTTGTGGACGCGGACGCCATCGAGTCGGGGGACGTCGTGGCTGTGGCGGACGGACAGGTGGAGCAGCTCCTCGTCGAAGCCCGTCAGGCCGGAGGCGACCAGGCTCGTGACACCGTCGAGCACGGCGATGCGCTCACCCACCTCCCAGATGGCCGACCAGGCCCTGGCCACGGCCGGCAGCGGGCCGCGGTGCACGGCGACGGCCTGCCTGCCCACTGCCAGCCAGCGCTCGGCGGCGACCTCGTTGCGGACGTGGTCGTGCGTGATCCCGAGCTCGCGCAGCTGTCGGCGGGACACCACTCCCCCGTGGGCTGCGGCTGCGGCCGAGGCCATGGCTCGGCGTGCGGAACCGGTCACGGGTCCGATGGTCGACGAGGGCGGCGCGTCGGCGCACGGGCACGGAGGCGTCTGTGGACGGCTCGCCACCCGTCGCCGGGGTTGTGGACGACCGAGCCGGCCCGCCGGTCGAGGTGATAAGTCGCACCCGGGCGCGAGCAGATACCTCGAATCGATCGGTGAGCCCGAGGGTGGAGGTGATTCGTCGCGCCTGAGCGCGAGCAGATACCTCGAACCGCAGAGGGGGTCAGGGGTGCTGCAGGGCGCTCTCGCCGCCGACGGCGACCCCGAGACTGACGCCCTCGACGTCGACGGAGCGGTCGTGACCGGTGCGGACCGTGAGCGGCAGGGTCTCGAGCACGTGCTTGCCGATGTGGCCGTCCTCGGGCAGCTCGATCGGGTACCGGCCGGTGAAGCAGGCCGTGCACAGCTGCTCGCGCGGCTGGTGGGTCGCCGCGATCATGCCGTCCTCGGAGATGTAGCCGAGCGAGTCGGCGCCGATCGACGCGCGGATCTCCTCGGTCCCGAGGCCCGTGGCGATGAGCTCGGCCCGGGTCGCGAAGTCGATGCCGTAGAAGCACGGCCACTGGACGGGCGGCGAGCTGATGCGCACGTGCACCTCGGCGGCGCCGGCCTCGCGCAGCATCCGGATCTGGGCGCGCTGGGTGTTGCCCCGCACGATGGAGTCGTCGACGACGACGAGGCGCTTGCCGCGGATCGTGTGCTCGAGCGGGTTGAGCTTGAGCCGGATGCCGAGCTGGCGCAGCGTCTGCGAGGGCTGGATGAAGGTGCGCCCGACGTACGCGTTCTTGACGAAGCCCTGGCCGAACGGGATGCCGCTCTCCTGCGAGTAGCCGACGGCGGCCGGTACGCCCGACTCCGGGACGCCGATGACGAGGTCGGCGTCGACGGCGTGCTCGCGTGCGAGGACGCGGCCCATCTCGACCCGCGCCTCGTGCACGACACGGTTGCGGATGACGGCATCGGGGCGCGCGAGGTAGACGTACTCGAAGACGCAGCCCTTCGGCTGCGGCTCGGCGAACGTGTGCGAGCGCAGCCCGTTCTCGTCGATGGCGATGAGCTCGCCGGGCTCGATCTCGCGGATGACGGAGGCGCCGATGGTCTGCAGCGCTGCGGTCTCGGACGCGACGACCCAGCCCCGCTCGAGGCGGCCCAGGGCGAGCGGGCGCACGCCCCACGGGTCGCGCGCGGCGTACAGCGTCTGCTCGTCCATGAAGACGAAGGAGAAGGCGCCCCGCAGCTTCGGCAGCAGCTCGAGGGCGGCCTGCTCGGGGGTACGGTCCTCGTCGGCGGCCAGCAGCGTCGTGACGAGCGCCGTGTCGGAGGTGTTGCCCCGGGCGAGCTCGCCGGTGACGCGCGCACCGCCGAAGTGCTCGTCGACGAGGGCCTTGAGCTCGACGGTGTTGATGAGGTTGCCGTTGTGGGCCAGGGCGATCGTGCTGTGGCCGGTGCCGCCGAGCGTGGGCTGCGCGTTCTCCCACGTCGACCCGCCGGTCGTCGAGTACCGCGTGTGCCCGATGGCGAGGTGCCCCCGCAGCGAGCTGAGGGCGGTCTCGTCGAAGACCTGCGACACGAGGCCCATGTCCTTGTAGACGAGGATCTTCTCGCCGTCGCCGGTCGCGATGCCCGCGGACTCCTGGCCGCGGTGCTGCAGCGCATAGAGCCCGAAGTACGTCAGCTTCGCGACGTCCTCTCCCGGGGCCCAGACGCCGAAGACCCCGCAGGCGTCCTGCGGGCCCTTCTCGCCGGGGATGAGGTCATGGTTCAGTCGACCGTCGCCGCGTGCCACTGCCCCAGTGTCGCACAGCCGGCAGCCTCGCCCGGACGCGTGCGGCCCGGGTGGACGCGTCGTGCTCAGTCGGCGGGAGCCCGCAGGGGCAGCGCCGCGAGCACCTCGTACCGGGGGCGACGACCCCGCCCCTGCCCGAGGTGCGACTCGACGAGCACGACCTCCTCGGCCCGCCACGTCGGGCCCTCGTACGCCTCGAAGGCGCGCAGCCAGCGCGTCGCCTCGGCCGGCCGCCGGAAGCGCCCGAGCGTGACGTGCGGGTGGAACCGCGTGCCGTCGGGCGTGGCCCCGACGCCGTTGGCGGCGCCGCGGGCGTTCCTGGCGAGGGCGTCGAGGTCGCCGTGCAGCTGTTCGACACCGACCCACAGCACGCGTGCGGCATACGGGTTGGGGAAGGCCCCCGCGCCCGCGAGCCGCAGGACGAGCGGGTCCCGGCGCGAGGCGGCCGCGCCGAGGGCCTCGGTGAGGTCGTCGAGCCGGTGCTCGGGGACCGCGCCGAGGAACGCCAGGGTGACGTGCCACTGGTGCGGGTCGGTCCACCGCAGGTCACCGCCGGCCTCGCGCCGCGGCTCGACCTGCGCCGCGAGGTCCTCCAGGGCGTGGGTGGGAGGAACGACCGCGACGAAGAGCCTCACGACGCCGTCACCGCGCCGTCCGTGTCGTCCCCGACGCGTCCGGCGCCTCCGACGCATCCGAGGCGTCCGGCGCCTCGAGCGCCGCGCCGGAGGCCAGCAGGCCCTCGACGTCGGGCACCCCCCACGCGGCGAGGGCGGCGCGCGTGTCTGCACCGACCGCCGAGGGCGGCGTCGT
Source organism: Monashia sp. HAY1-5C (assembly GCF_056755255.1). Lineage (NCBI taxonomy): Bacteria > Bacillati > Actinomycetota > Actinomycetes > Micrococcales > Intrasporangiaceae > Intrasporangium > Monashia sp. HAY1-5C. The sequence goes on from NZ_JBPGXG010000045.1 coordinate 13,286, forward strand.
CAGGTACGCCGGGGTGCGTGAGAACCGCGGCGCCGGGGCGGGCTGCACGACGCCGTGGTGCTCGACGTACGTGCCACGCGCGGCCAGGTGCGGGTGGGCCGGCGCCTCCGCGTACGACAGCACCGGCTCGACGCAGGCGTCGGTGCCCTCGAAGAGCTCGGTCCAGGCGTCGCGGCTGCGGGTCCGGAACGTGTCGGCGAGGAGGGCGCGCAGCGCCGGCCACGCGGCGGGGTCCGACCGGCTCGGCGCCGTGTCGGAGAGGCCGAGCAGCTCGAGGAACGTGTCGTAGAAGCCCTGCTCGAGCGGGCCGACCGCCATCCAGCCGCCGTCGCTCGTCTCGTACACGTCGTAGAACGGGGCACCGGTGTCGAGCAGGTTGGTGCCCCGCCGTCCGCTCCACAGGCCCGCCCCGAGGAGTCCGAGGACGAGCGAGGAGACGTGCGCCGTGCCGTCGACGATCGCCGCGTCGACGACCTGCCCGCGCCCGCTCGCGCGCGCCTCGAGCAGCGCTGCGAGCACGCCCACGACGAGGTAGAGCGCCCCGCCGCCGAAGTCACCGACGAGGTTGACCGGCACCTGCGGCGGGCCGCCGGCGCGGCCGATCGCTCCGAGCGCCCCCGTGACGGCGATGTAGCCGATGTCGTGCCCGGCGGCCTGGGCGAGGGGCCCGTCCTGGCCCCAGCCGGTCATCCGTCCGTAGACGAGGCGCGGGTTGCGCTCCAGGCACGCGTCGGGGCCCAGGCCGAGGCGCTCCGCGACGCCGGGGCGGTAGCCCTCGACGAGGACGTCGGCCCGCTCGACGAGGTGCAGCGCGGCCCCGAGCCCGTCGGGGTGCTTGAGGTCGAGCGCGACGGAGGGGCGACCGCGTCGGAGCAGGTCGCGCTCGGGGTCGAGGGGCACGGGCAACGGCGACAGGCCCGGCCGGTCGACCCGGATGACGTCGGCGCCGAGGTCGGCCAGGAGCATGGCTGCGAACGGCGACGGGCCGATGCCGGCCAGCTCGACGACGCGGACCCCGGCCAGCGGCCCACCGCGCGGTGCGATGGTCACGACGCGCGCACGCCGGCGCCCCGGCCGGTCACGAGCCGTCGCGGCCCGTGCGGTCGAGCAGGAGCGCGACGATGCCGGCGAGGCCCGCCCCGAGGAAGACCCCCAGGGCGCCGAGGAACAGCACCGCCGTCCCGACGTCGTAGGACCTGGTCAGCGAGTAGCTGGGTCCGCCCGGCTCGCGCAGCCCGACCACCACGCCGACGACGAGCCCGACGAGGGCCCCGGTGACGAGGAAGCGCTTGAAGTTCGGGGTGCGGGGGACGTCGGGACTCACGGGCCCAGCGTAAGCGAGGCCAACGGCAGCAGGCCCTCGAGGTGGGCTCGCTGGCCGCTCGCCCGGACGCGGGAGGCGTCGACGGCCTCGTCCCACGCGAGGTCGCCGACGGCCAGCCGCAACCACGTGTCGGCGTCGGTCTCGATGACGTTGGGCGGGGTCCCGCGCCGGTGCACCGGGCCCTCGATGCACTGGGCGGCCCCGAACGGCGGGACACGGACCTCGACGGTGCGCCCCGGGGCGACCGAGGCCAGCTCCTCGAGGGTGTACCGCACGGCGGTCGCGATGGTCTGGCGGTCGGCGGCGAAGTCGGCCCTGCGGCAGGCCTCGAGCGCGGCCCGGCCGGCGTCGACGGGGGTGCGTCGGCGTGGGGGCATGGCCGCCAGCCTAGCCGCGGGACAGACACCCACCGGGCCGCCCCGGGGCGCGAGGCCCGGCGAGGGACCGGGCCCGTCGGAGTCACCGCAGGCGCGGGATGACGCCGGTGACGACGGCGTCGAGGACGGCGCGCGTGCCGGCGAAGGGCCCGGACCGACGCGGCCAGTGCGTGATGACGTCGGTGAAACCGAGCTCGGCGGCGCGCCCGACGGCGTCCTCGAACGCGTCGGCACTGCTCAGCGAGAAGGTCGGGGCGCTGTCGAGGTTGAGGTACCGGTCGAGGCTGCCGGGGTCGCGACCGGACGCCTCGAGCGCCTCCTCGACGACGCGGCAGTGGCCGGCGACGAGGTGCCACCATGCGGTGTCGGTGTCGGCCGTGCCGCCGTAGGTCATCCAGCCGTCGCCACGGTGCACCGCGAGGCGGATGGAGCGCGGGCCGTTCGCCGCGACGACGAGCGGAACCCGATGCCCGCCGGGCAGGCCACGCACCGGTCCGGGACGCGTCTGGACGTCGTGCGCGGCGTAGAAGCGTCCCTGCGCCGTGACGCGCTCCTCGCGCAGCAGCCGGTCGACCAGCTCGGTGAACTCGTGGAACCGCTCGACGCGCTGCCTGAGCGGCAGGTCCTCGCCCATGATCCGGGAGTCGAGGTCGCCCCCGCTGCCGACGCCGAGGAGGAACCGGCCACTGGAGATGTCGTCGAGGGCGAGCACCTCCCGCATGAGCTGGACCGGGTGGTGGTTGTTCGGCGAGGACACGAAGGTGCCGAGGCGTGCCCTCGACGTCACGGCTGCGGCGGCCGCCAGCGTCGGCACGGCGGCGAACCACGGCGAGTCGGGCAGGCCCTCCCACGTGACGTGGTCGAAGGTCCACAGGTGGTCGAAGCCCATCGCGTCGGCCTCCCGCCACATCGGCTCGGCCACGGACCAGGCGTGCTCGGGCAGGATCGTCAGACCGAAGCGCATCCCCTGACGGTAGCCGCCGGCCGGACCGTTGCCGCCGTCGGTGCAGGGTCGTAGCGTCGGACCACCAGAACGGGCACGTCGAAGGAGCCACCATGTCCAACCTCGTCGTCCACTTCGAGATCCACGGTTCGGACCCCGAGCGCCTCGCCGACTTCTACGGCCAGCTGCTCGGCTGGTCGTTCCAGCAGTTCGGCGACATGCCGTACTGGGCCATCGACACCGGCGAGGAGTCCATGCGCCAGGGCGGGGCGGGTCACGGCATCAACGGCGGGCTGACCCAGCGGCAGGGCCCGGCACCCGAGAAGGGTGGCCCGGTCAGCGGCGCCAACCTCGTCGTCGCGGTCGACGACGTCGACGGCCTGTTCGCCCGCGGGCTGGAGCTCGGCGGCACCGAGGCCCTGGCACCGGCGGACATGCCGGGTGTCGGCCGCCTCGCCTACCTGCACGACCCCGACGGCAACGTCTTCGGCCTCATCTCCCCCGTGATGTCCGACGGCACGACCGCGATGGGGTCCTGACACGGCGTCCTCCTACGCTGGGCCCGTGACGCTCGACCGGAGGCCCGACGACGCCTCGCCCTGGGACGACGCCGCGGTGCTCGCCGCGTCGAACGCGTGGGCGTGGGTGCCTGCCTTTGCCCGCAGCGTCGCCACCGACGAGTACCTCGTCGTCGCCTACCCCCCGACGTTCCTGACGCCGACGGGGGCGCGCGTCGTCGAGTCCGAGCGCGACCCGCGCGACCTCGTCGACGAGGTGCACGCGGTCGCCCGCGACCTCGGCCGCGACCGGCTGTGGTGGACGGTCTCGGACACGACGCGTCCGGAGGGGCTCGAGGCCGAGGTCGTGCGTCGCGGCGGCAGGGTCGTCGAGCGGATGGACGTGCTCGCCCTCGACCTGTCGCAGGGCCGGCTGCCCGACCTCGGGGTGCCCGCCGACGTCACGGTGCGGCGCGTCGCCGACCGGACCGACGTGGTCGAGTCGCTCGTCCTGAGCCAGCTCGCGTTCGGCGGCGACGTGCCGGACGACGCGGAGGTGGACCTGGCCCTCGACGAGGTCGAGCGCGGCCTCGCCGAGGGGTCGGGCGGTCGCGTCCTCGCCTCGGTCGAGGGCCGGGCGGCGAGCACGGGCGGGTGGACGCTCGTCGGTCCGGTCGCACGGTTCTGGGGCGCCGGCACCCACCCGGACCTGCGCGGACGCGGAGCGTACCGGGCCGTGCTGGAGGCACGGTTGCGGCGCGTGCTCGAGCGGGGCGCCACCCTCGCCCTGACGCACGGACGCGTCGACACGTCCTCACCGATCCTGCGCTCCGTCGGCTTTCGCCGCTACGGCGAGCAGCGCCAGCTCGTCGTCGACCTCACGTGAGCGCCCGCGGCCGCCGGGCCGGGCCCACCGACGACGCCGCGGGCCGGGGCGGCGGCGCCGGTCCCTCCCGGCGCATCACCCTCGAGTGGGACGACCGCGGCGGGGTCACGGTGCACATGGACGGCTCGCCCCAGTCGCACGTGCAGCCGCAGGACCCCACCGTCCTCGTCTTCGAGTACGTCCAGCACCTCGCGCTCGTCCTCGACGCGCTCGTCCCGGAGCCTCCTGCGCCGCTCGCCGTGACGCACGTCGGGGGCGCGGGGCTGACGCTGCCGCGGTACGTCGAGGCGACGCGGCCGGGCTCGCCGCAGATCGTCCTCGAGCCGGATGCCGAGCTGACCGCCCTCGTCCGCGAGCAGGTGCCGCTCCCCCGACGGCACCGCATCCGCGTGCGCCCCGTCGACGGGCTCACCGGCGTCGCGGGCCTGCGCGACGCGTCGGCCGCGGTTCTCGTGACCGACGCGTACGCCGCCGGACGCGTCCCCGGCGAGCTCGTCGGGTCGGCCTACGCCACGCACGTGGCGCGGGTTCTCGGCACCGATGGCCTGGCGCTGTGGAACCTCGCCGACGAGCCGGGGCTGCGCTGGGTGTCGCGCGTCGTGGCGACGGCCCGGCAGGTCCTGCCGCACGTCGCGCTCCTGGCCACGCACGAGGTGCTCAAGCGTCGACGGTTCGGCAACGTCGTCCTCGTCGCGTCGGGCTCGCCGCTGCCGGTCGAGCGGCTGCGCCGCGACGTCGCCCGCGCCCCGCTCCCGACGGGGCTGCGGGCCGGGGTCGAGCTCGACCGTCTCTGCGCGGGCGCGAAACCCTTCGGCGACAAGGGGATCGGCAGCCCCGAGCCGCCGGATGCCACCGGCTGGCGTGTCGTCTGACACGCGTGGGGCGACGCCCGGTCAGGGCGCCGCCCCACCCGTTGGACAGCTGCGGCTAGGGCCGGCTCACTCGCCGAAGACCGCGGGCATCGTGAACCGGTGCGCCGAGCGCAGCTCGGACACCGACACCGTGAACAGGTCGCCGACGACGACGTCGCGACCACCGGTGACGCCGATGCGCGCGTGCGGCACGTCGCCGAGCAGCTGCTCGAACTCGGTGGCGCGACCGGCCGGGACGGCGACGAGCGCGCGGGCCGCGGACTCCGAGAAGAGCGCCGTGAACGCGTCGAGGGGCTGACCGTCCTCGGTCGTCCCGACGCGGTCGAGGCCGTCGACCGTGACCCCGACCCCGTGGCGCATGGCCATCTCGGCCAGGCCGATGGCGAGGCCGCCTTCGGACAGGTCGTGGGCGGCCTCGACGACGCCGGCCTTCGCCGCCCGCGCGAGCGCGGCACCGAGCGCCTGCTCCGCGGCGAGGTCGACCCGCGGCGGCACCCCGCCGAGGTGCTTGTGCACGACGTGCGCCCACTCGGACCCGTCGAGCTCGGCGCGGGTCGTGCCGAGGAGGTAGACGTGGGCGTCGTCGGAGCGGAAGCCGGAGCCGGAGCGCTTCGAGACGTCCTCCATGACGCCGAGGACGCCGATGACCGGCGTCGGGTGGATCGCGACGTCACCGGTCTGGTTGTAGAAGGACACGTTGCCGCCGGTGACCGGGATGCCGAGGGTCTTGCAGCCCTCGGCGATGCCCCGGATGGCCTCGCGGAACTGCCACATGACGCCCGGGTCCTCGGGCGAGCCGAAGTTGAGGCAGTCGGTGACGGCCAGCGGCTCGGCGCCGGCCGTGGCGACGTTGCGGTAGGCCTCGGCGAGGGCCAGCTGGGCGCCGGCGTACGGGTCGAGCTTGGCGAAGCGGCCGTTGCAGTCCGTGGCGACGGCCACGCCGCGCCCGGTCTCCTCGTCGACACGCACGACACCGGCGTCGTCGGGCTGGGCGAGCGCCGTGTTGCCGAGGACGTAGCGGTCGTACTGGTCGGTGACCCACGACTTGTCGCAGAGGTTGGGCGAGCCGATGAGCGTCAGCAGCTGGGCGCGGATGTCCTCACCGGTCTCGGGTCGCTCGAGGGCGGAGGCCGAGTCGGCGTTGAGCGCGTCGAGGTAGTCCGGCCGGGCGAGCGGGCGGTTGTACGTCGGGCCCTCGTGCGCCACCGAGCGCGGCGGCACGTCGACGATGACCTCGCCGTGCCACGTGATGACGAGGTGGTCGCCGTCGGTGACCTCGCCGACGACGGTGGCCTCGACGTCCCAGCGGTCCGTGATGGCGAGGAACTCCTCGACCTTCGCCGGCTCGACGACGGCCATCATCCGTTCCTGCGACTCGGACATGAGGATCTCGTGCGGCTGCAGCGTCGCGTCGCGCAACGGCACGAGGTCGAGCTCGACGTGCATGCCGCCGTCACCGTTGCTCGCGAGCTCGCTGGTGGCACAGGACAGCCCGGCGCCGCCGAGGTCCTGGATGCCGGCGACGACACCCGCCCGGTAGAGGTCGAGGCAGCACTCGATGAGCACCTTCTCGGCGAACGGGTCGCCGACCTGGACTGCGGGGCGCTTGGCGGGGCCGCCGGCCTCGAACGTCTCGGACGCGAGGACCGAGACGCCGCCGATGCCGTCGCCGCCGGTCTTGGCACCGAAGAGGATGACCTTGTTGCCGACGCCGGTGGCCTTGGCCAGGTGGATGTCCTCGACCCGCATCGCGCCGACGCAGAGCGCGTTGACGAGCGGGTTGCCCTGGTAGCAGTCGTCGAAGACGACCTCGCCGCCGATGTTCGGCAGGCCGAGGCAGTTGCCGTAGCCGCCGACCCCGGCGACGACGCCGGGCAGGACGCGCTGGGTGTCGGGGTGGTGCAGGTTGCCGAAGCGCAGCGGGTCCATGACGGCGATCGGGCGTGCCCCCATCGACATGATGTCGCGGACGATGCCGCCGACGCCGGTGGCCGCGCCCTGGTACGGCTCGACGTAGGACGGGTGGTTGTGCGACTCGACCTTGAAGGTCACCGCCCAGCCGTCACCGATGTCGACGACGCCGGCGTTCTCGCCGATGCCGACGAGCAGCTTCTCGCGCATCTCGTCGGTGGTGTTCTCGCCCCAGAGCTTGAAGTGGACCTTGCTCGACTTGTACGAGCAGTGCTCGGACCACATGACCGAGTACATGGCGAGCTCGGCGATGGTCGGCCGGCGACCGACGATCTCGCGGATGTTGAGGTACTCGTCCTCCTTGAGGCCGAGCTCGGCCCACGGCTGGTCGACGTCGGGTGTCGCCGCCGCGTGCTCCACCGTGTCGACGGCGGACGGGGCGGTCTCGACGGTGGCCTGTGCTGCGGTGTCGCTCATGCGGTGGCTGCGCTCTCGAGGGTGTGCGTGATCAGCGAGGTGAAGAAGGCCCGGCCGTCGAGGCTCGGGCCGTAGCCCTCCTCGACGCAGTGCTCCGGGTGCGGCATGAGGCCGACGACGTTGCCCCGCTCGTTCGTGATTCCGGCGATGTGCCGGTAGGACCCGTTGGGGTTGCGGCCCTCCGCGTCGGGGACGTACCGGAACACGACGCGCCCCTCCCCCTCGAGCCGGTCGAGGGTCTCCTCGTCCGCGACGAAGCCCCCCTCGCCGTTCTTGAGGACGACGGTGATCTCCTGACCGGCCTCGAAGTCGCCGGTCCACGCCGTCGAGGCGTTCTCGACGACGAGCCGGGTGTCGACGCAGTTGAACTTGCGGTGGTCGTTGCGGATCAGCGCGCCGGGCAGCAGGTGGCTCTCGGTGAGCACCTGGAAGCCGTTGCAGATGCCGAGGACCGGCAGGCCGCCCTGCGCCGCCGGCACGAGCCGGTCCATGACCGGCGCGAAGCGGGCGATGGCGCCACAGCGCAGGTAGTCCCCGTAGGAGAACCCGCCGGGAAGGATGACGGCGTCGACACCCTTGAGGTCCGCGTCGCCGTGCCAGAGGGAGACCGCCTCGCCACCGCAGGCGCGCACGGCCCGGGCCGCGTCGCGGTCGTCGAGCGAGCCGGGGAAGGTGACGACGCCGACCTTCACTGCGCGTCGTCCTTCGGCTCCGCGTCGTCCGCGGGCTCCTCGAGGACCCGGACGGACACGACGTCCTCGATGACGGGGTTCGACAGCAGCTTCTCGGCGGCCTCGCGGGCCGCTTCCAGGTGGCCGTCGGTGACGTCACCGTCGACCGTGAGGACGAACCGCTTGCCCTGTCGGACGTCAGTGAACCCGTCGAAGCCGAGGCGCGGGAGTGCCCCGCCGACGGCTTGGCCCTGGGGGTCGAGGATCTCGGGCTTGAGCATGACGTCGACGACGATGCTTCCCATCGGTGATGGTTCTCCCTGTCTGGATGGGGTCAGGAGCGTCCGTGCCGGACGGCCGAAGTCTATCGGCCCGCGCGGGTGCCACCGACCGCGTCTCAGCGGGACTGCAGGGCGTCGAGGGCGACGGCCATCGCGGCCCCGACGCGCCAGTCGAGGCGCCGCCCGTCGGCGAGCGCCGGCAGGTCGACGTGGTAGATGTCGCGGACGCCGATGCGCTTGGTCGAGCTGAGCACGACCTCCCCCTGCGGCGTCCGGAAGTCGAAGTGGAACAGCCAGGGCACCGGGATGTCGCCGAGCACCGGCACGAAGTCCCACACGCGGCGCAGGATGGCGACCTTCGCGTTGCGCTCGGTGCCCGTGGACTCGAGGCCCGCGGCGTCGCGCAGGTGCCACGTCGAGCTGGCGAGCGAGGCGCCGAAGTCCTTCTTGAACCAGCCGATCGGCGCGCCGGTGGCATCGAGGACGTCGTAGCCGGAACCGAGGTCGATGACCTTGCGGGCCCGGAACCCGAAGAGGGCGTGCGTCTTGGCCGCGTCGCTGAAGAAGGTGACCTCCTCCTTGAGCTTCATCCGCTTCTGCTCGGCGAAGCACAGCAGGCCCAGCTCGGCTCCGCTGCCGTCGGAGCGGTGGATCTCGTACCGGTTGACCATCATCGTGACGCGCTGGCGCACGACGTAGTGCTCGGTGTCGGGGGCGGGCTGCTCGGCGACGGGCTCGCTCATGGGCCCCAGCGTGCCACAGCCGTCGTGGTCCGCACGTGACGGGCCGTCCCGACTCAGGCGCGGGTGAGGCGGGGGCCAGGCAGGCGTGCAGGTGCATGTCGTGCCAGCCGTCCGGGTGCAGGAGGGCCGAGCGCCGCACGCCCTCGAGGTCGAACCCGCTCTTGACGGCGACCCGGCACGAGGGCTCGTTGTGGACCGAGTGCATGAGCTCGATGCGGTGCAGGCCGACGTCGAAGAGCCACGCCGTCATGGCGGTGAGCGCCCGGCCGGCGACGCCTCGCCCGCGACCCTCCGGCAGGACCCAGTAGCCGACCTCCGCGATGCCCTCGTCGAGGTGCAGCACCGGAAGGCCGACGCGCCCGACGAGGTCGCCTGCGCCGTCGACGACGGCCCACTCGGCGCCGGTCTCGCGCTGCCATCGCGCGTGCGCCCGCCCGCGGACCCACTCCAGCGCCTCGTCGTGGGTCAGCGAACGCCGGTGCCAGCGCTGGATGGCCGGGTCGGCGTAGGCACGGACGAGGGCGTCGGCGTCGTCGTCGCCGAACGGGCGCAACGTCAGGCCCTCCCCCGCGTCGACGGTGGGCTGGGCGGCGGCGTTGAGCGATCCGGGCGCGACGGCGACGGAAAGGGCGGACACGGCGTCATGCTCGCACGGGGTACCGACCGTGCCGTCCCCCCGTCGGCGACCCGCGCCCGGTCCGCCAAGCCCTATCTCCTCGGCGATCCGTTTCGGTCCCGCCGACAGGTCGCCGGCCGGCAGACTGTTCGGCCGACCGGACCCCGGACCGCGGACCGGAGGCGGTCGGCCTCAGAAGCGCTCGCCGGTGAGCCGCTCGTAGGCCTCGACGTACTTGGCGCGGGTCTGCTCGACGACGCGCTCGGGCAGCTCGGGCGGCGCCTCCCCGCTCCGGCGGTCCCACCCGGACTCAGGCGAGGTGAGCCAGTCGCGGACGAACTGCTTGTCGTAGGAGGGCTGCGGGTGCCCCGGTTCCCACAGCTCGGCCGGCCAGAACCGGGAGGAGTCCGGGGTCAGCACCTCGTCGGCCAGGACGAGGCCGCCCGAGCCGTCCGGGGCGAGGCCGAACTCGACCTTGGTGTCGGCGATGAGGATGCCCCGCCGGGCGGCGATCTCGTTGCCTCGGGCGAGGATCGCGCGCGTCAGCCGGGACACCTCGGCGGCGACCTCGGCACCGAGCTCGGCCTCGACCTCGGCGGGCGTCATCGGCAGGTCGTGCTCGCCCACCGGCGCCTTCGTCGTCGGCGTGAAGACCGGCTCGGGCAGCCTGGAGCCGTCGACGAGCCCCTCGGGAAGCCCGACGCCCGACACCGACCCCTTCTCGCGGTACTCCTCGAGGCCGCCGCCCGTCAGGTAGGCGCGCGCGATGGCCTCGACCTTGAGCATGTCGAGCCGGCGCACCACGACGCCGCGCCCGGCCACGGCGTCGGGCACGTCGGTGGACACGACGTGGTTGGGCACGAGGTCGGCGAGCTGGTCGAACCACCACAGCGACAGACGCGTCAGCACCGCGCCCTTGTCGGGGATCTCGGGCGACATCATCCAGTCGTAGGCCGAGAGGCGGTTGGACGCGACGAGGAGCAGCTGGTCCGGGACCTCGGTGCCGTCCGCGGCGAGCGGTACGTAGAGGTCGCGGACCTTGCCGGAGTAGACGTGCCGGTACCCGTCGAGCTCGACCCGGGTGCTCATCGGGCCGCCGCCACGGTGATGTCGCCGCGCTCGGCGCGCAGGGCGATGTCGGTGCGGTGGTGCGAGCCGGGCAGCTCGATGACGGCGACGGCGTCGTACGCGGCCTGCCGCGCCTTCGCGAGCGTCGGGCCGACGGCGACGACGTCGAGGACGCGTCCGCCCGCGGACACCAGCTGGCCCGACGCGTCGAGCGCGGTACCGGCGTGCAGGACGACGACGCCGGGCACCTCGGCGGCGGCGTCGAGCCCGGTGATCGGGTCCCCGGTGCGGGGCGAGGCGGGGTAGCCGTGCGAGGCGATGACGACGACCACTGCGCGGTCCTCGGACCAGCGCAGCCGGCCGAACCCGGCCAGCGTCCCGGTCGCCGCCGCGAAGAGCAGCTGGGCGAACGGCGTCTCGAGGCGGGCGAGCGACGCCTGGCCGTCGGGGTCGCCGAGCCGTGCGTTGAACTCGACGACCTTCGGCCCCCGCGAGGTCAGGGCGAGCCCGACGTAGAGGATGCCGACGAACGGGGTGCCACGCCGGCGCATCTCGTCGACGGTCGGCTGGGCGACGCGGGCGACGACGTCGTCGGCGAGGCCCTCGGGTGCCCAGTCGAGCGGCGAGTACGCCCCCATACCACCGGTGTTGGGGCCGGCGTCGTCGTCGGCGAGCCGTTTGAAGTCCTGCGCGGGTGAGAGCGCGACAACCGTGGAGCCGTCGCTGACGCAGAAGACGGAGACCTCCGGGCCGTCGAGGAACTCCTCGACGACGACACGTCCGCCGTCCTTGGCCAGGCACGCCCGGGCGTGCTCGACCGCGGCCTCGCGCGACTGGGTGACGACGACGCCCTTGCCGGCGGCGAGGCCGTCATCCTTGACGACGTACGGGGCGCCCAGCGCGTCGAGGGCGGCCTCGACCTCCTCGACGGTCTCGCACACGTGGGCCAGCGCGGTGGGCACCTCTGCCGCCGCCATGACCTCCTTGGCGAACGACTTGCTGCCCTCGAGCCGGGCGGCCTGCGCCGACGGCCCGAAGACGGCCACGCCCGCGGCGCGGCAGGCGTCGGCGACGCCGGCGACGAGCGGCGCCTCGGGCCCGACGACGACGAGGTCGACCTCGTGCTCGCGCGCGAGCGCCGCGACGGCGTCGCCGTCGAGCACGTCGACGGGGACGCAGAGGGCCGTGGCGTCGATGCCCGGGTTGCCGGGCGCCGCGATGACGGCCTCGACCTCCGGGTCGGCGGCGACGGCCTTGACGAGGGCGTGCTCGCGGGCACCGGAACCGAGGACGAGGACCTTCACGGCGCCCAGCCTATTGGCTCGTCCGGGTGCTGCTGCGAGGCTGTCCCGATGGCGAACACCGACGCTCCCGACGCCCCCGGCCCGGACCACGAGGCCTGGCTCGTCTCGACGCTCCAGTCCCACCGCGACGCCGTGCTGTGGAAGCTGGAGGGCGTGTCCGAGCACGACGCCCGCCGCCCCCTGACCCCGACCGGCACCAACCTGCTGGGTCTGGTCAAGCACCTCGCGTACGTCGAGCACGGCTACTGGGGCCCGACCTTCGAACGCGAGGTGACCGTGCCGCTGCCCGCGTGGGACGACGACGCGTTGCCCAACGACGACATGTACGCCTTCGCCGACGAGTCGCGCGAGGACGTCGTCGCGCTGTACCGGGCGGCCTGGGAGCTCGGTGCCGGGACCGTCGCGCTCGGCCTCGACCACCGGGGCCGGGTGCCGTGGTGGCCGCAGGAGCGTGCCGATGTGGACGTGCGGCTCGTCCTGGGCCACCTCATCGCCGAGACGGCCCGGCACGCCGGCCATGCCGACATCCTGCGCGAGCAGCTCGACGGTGCGGCCGGACGCTTCCAGGGCCGCGAGAACCTGCCCCTGGAGGACCCGGCCTGGTGGCGCGACTACCTCGCCCGCGTCGAGGCCGCCGCCGACGCCCACCGCTGAGGCCGCCGCGGCGTGAGGGTCAGGCCGTGCCGGTCAGGCCGAGCCGGTCAGGCCTGCCGGTCAGGCCGTGGCGGTCATGGTGCCCAGGCGCTCGAGGAGGCGGTGCCGCACCTCCGGCCACTCGTCGACGAGGATCGAGTACACCGCGGTGTCGCGCCACGAGCCGTCGGCGCGGCGCACGTCCCGGCGCGTCACCCCCTCGAACACCGCTCCCAGCTTGAGGATCGCGGCGCGGGACCGGGCGTTGAGCACGTCGGTCTGGATGCGGACGCGTCCGAACCCGCACGTCTCGAAGGCGTGGGCGAGGAGGAGGAACTTGCACTCCGGGTTGACCGCGGTGCCCCACCACGGCGAGCCGTACATCGTCCAGCCGAGGTGCACGTGCTGCCGGGTGAGGTCGACGTCGCCGAGTGAGCTCGTGCCGACGACCGTGCCCGCCGCACCGAGGGGCGAGTCCTCGACCAGCCGCACCGTGTAGGCGGTCCGCCCCTGCTCGCGGGCCGCGATCGATGCGGCCACGAGCGCCTCGGTCTCGGCCGGCGACTCGTGCCGGCGCATCATGAGGAAGCCCTGCTCGTAGCAGCGGGGGTCCGCGTAGACGGCGAACAGACCGTCGGCGTCCTGCGGGCGCATCACGTCGAGGCGCACGACGCGACCGACGAGCGGCACGCCGGTGGGTGGGATGGAGTCCGTCTCGGGCATGTCCTGACACTAGACTTGATGGTTCCCGCGCCGCTCAGGGCGCCCCTCGAGTCCATGGATGTCAGTGAGCACTTCGAACGCATCTCCCCAGCGCGCATCGGCCGCGGTCCCCGACGAGGTGGCCCGCGAGATCGCCGTCGAGCAGGCGCACGTCGACCGGGTCCACGAGGAGCTCGTCAAGGCCGGCATCCGGGCCGAGTCGGTGCAGGCCGAGGGCCTGTCCCGCGGCCGCATCACGAAGTCGGCGGAGGTCGCGTACGAGGAGGCGGCGGGGCTGTTCGAACGCGACGCCCTGATGTTCCACGCGGCCCGACGCCGCACCGCCCTCGACACCCAGTACGAGGGCCTCGTCTTCGGCCGCCTCGACATCGACCACGCCATGCTGCGCGCCGAGGCGGCCGGCCACGCCGGCGCGAACGGCAACGGCTCGGCGCCCTCGACAGCGGCGTCCTCGGCAGCCTCGTCGGCAGCGGCGGACCGCGAGGTGCGCTACATCGGCCGCCTCGGCGTCCGCGACGATGACTACGAGCCGCTCGTCATCGACTGGCGCGCCCCGGCGGCGTCGGCGTTCTACCGCGCGACGCCCACCCAGCCGATGGGCGTCCTGCGCCGACGCGTCCTGCGCAGCCGCGGCACGACCGTCATCGGCGTCGAGGACGACCTCATGGTGCCCGAGGCGCCCGACGACCTCGTCATCGTCGGCGACGGCGCCCTCATGGCCGCCCTGACCCGCACCCGCGGCGCGCGGATGCGCGACATCGTCGCGACGATCCAGGCGCACCAGGACGAGGCCATCCGGGCCAGCGCCCGCGGCGTCACCGAGATCACCGGCGGACCCGGCACCGGCAAGACCGTCGTCGCCCTGCACCGGGCCGCCTACCTGCTCTACTCCGACCGGCGCCGGTTCGAGTCCGGCGGGATCCTCGTCGTCGGGCCGTCGGGTGCCTACACCGCCTACATCGAGCGGGTCCTGCCCTCCCTCGGCGAGGAGAGCGTGACGCTGCGTGCGCTCGGCGACGTCCTCGACGTCGTCAGCACCGAGCGGCTCGACCCGCCCGCGGTCGCCCGGCTCAAGGGGTCGGTGCGCATCCGCACGCTGCTCGGCGCGGCGGCCCGCGGACGCGTCCCCGAGGCCCCGACCGAGTTCCGTGCCGTGGTCGCCGGCCGGGCCGTGCGGCTCGAGGCGCGCGATCTCGACCGCGTGCGCTCGCAGGTGCTGCGCCAGCACCAGCGCAACGCGGCCACCGCGGCGGCACAGGCCTCGCTCGGTGAGGCCGCGTGGAGCTCGCTCGGCATCAGCGGCGACCGCGACGCCAAGGCCGAGTTCATGGACAAGTGGGAGGACCACCTCGACGTCGAGGCGTTCATGCAGGCCTGGTGGCCGCAGGTCGACCCGCGCCAGGTGCTGCTCTGGCTCGCCGACGAGGCGCTCGTGCGCCGCCACGCGCGCGGCACGCTGCACGACGACGAGGCCGCGATGCTCGCCACCTCGTTCCGGACCGCGGTCGAGACCGGCACCTGGTCGGTGGCGGACGTCGCGCTCGTCGACGACGTCGCGGCGCGCCTCGGCCCCGTGCAGGACGCGCCCCAGGAGGAACGCGGGTTCTACGAGATCGAGGAGCTCGACGACCTCAGCCAGTACGGCGTCACCGAGGTGCAGCCGGTGTCGGCCCGCGACGAGCGGCGGGCCGAGGCCGTCGGCGGCGACCCCACCGACCGGCTCCTCGCCGGGCGCATCGGCAAGCCCGAGGAGTACGCCCACGTCCTCGTCGACGAGGCGCAGGACCTCTCGCCGATGCAGTGGCGGATGATCGGACGCCGCGGGCGGCACGCGTCGTGGACCGTCGTCGGCGACGCCGCGCAGGCCTCCTGGCCGGATGCGGCCGAGGCGGCGTCGGCACGTGAGGAGGCCTTCGGCACGCAGCCCCGCCAGCGCTTCCACATGGACACCAACTACCGCAACGCCCGCGAGATCTTCGACTTCGCCGCCGACGTCGTGCGCCGCGAGGTGCCCGACGCCGACATCCCGCAGGCGGTCCGCGAGACCGGCGTCCAGCCGCTCGAGCTGCCCCTCGGCGCCGACGGGGCCGAGTCCCTGTCAGCGGTGCGCTCGGCGGTCGACGCGCTGCTCGGCGAGGTCGAGGGCGCCATCGCCGTCGTGACGCCGGCCCGGCACGCGCCGGCGCTCGCGTCCGTCGACGGGGCCGGTGAGGGCCGGGTCCAGGTCGTCGACCCGATGTCGACCAAGGGTCTCGAGTACGACGCCACCGTCGTCGTGGACCCGGACGAGATCGTCGCCGAGTCGCCCGGTGGCGTCCGGGTGCTCTACGTCGCCCTGACCCGAGCCGCCCACCGGATGACCGTCCTGTCCTGATCCCCCCGGTATGTCCCGTGCTCCTGAGCACGACATCGAGGTAAAGGTTTGTTCAAGGAATCGCCGAACCATCGACTCCTCAGCACGGGCGAGAGATGATGGTCCGGACGTCGAAGGCTGTCTCTTATACACATCTGACGCTGCCGACGACGGA
>NZ_JBPGXG010000046.1:0-28963 GCF_056755255.1 Monashia sp. HAY1-5C
TCCGTCGTCGGCAGCGTCAGATGTGTATAAGAGACAGGTCTGACACCGGTCACCAGGCGTGCGCGACGTCGACGACGAGGCGCCGTCCGCCGTCGGCATCGGTCAGGACGAAGGCCCGCATGGGCAGGCGAGCCCGGACGCCGAGGCCGTAGTCGGTGTACCCCTCGAAGCTGCCGACGTCCTTCAGCTGGCGGAAGGTTCGCCAGCCGGTGAAGGTGCGGGTGCTCGTGCCGAGGGTGGAGGGCGCATCGACGGTGACCTGCAGCCTCGCGCCGCCCGCGACCGGGACGGGCAGCCCGCTGCCGGGGCCGGTGACGGACTCGACGTAGCGGACGTTGTAGCCGACGCGGCCCCTGCCGGGTGCGAGGTCGAGCACGAGCCGGTCGTAGCAGCTGTGCTGGCCGGCCCGGGCGCCGGTGACGCGTCCGGACCACATTGCGGTGGGACTGGTGCTCTTGGCGAGCGAGCCCCAGGTGATGCCGCAGTACGGCGCGGCCGAGGCGTCGGGAGACGCGGTGGCCACGCTCGTGGTGGCGGCCGCCAGGACGGCGGCTGCGGCGGCGACGGCGAGACGACGACGTGGTGTCGCGAACATGTGAGCCCCCTTGGTGCTTGGGGGCCGGGCTCCGTGCCCGGTCCCACCTGTGAGACGGGTGACGGGCCCTGTCGGTTGACGCGGAGCGGAGGCGAAGGTCGCCTCCGCCGCCCGGCCCGCGACGGCGCTGGGCACGGTGCCGAGGACGCCGGATAGGTTGTCCGACATGACGGGCGACACGACGCCGCAGCCACCGGACGGGCCGGATGGTCCGGGCGGGTCGGACCGGCGGACCGGACCCACCGGACCCACCGGACCCACCGGACCCGGCACGCTGCGGGTCCGGCTCGACCTCGCCTACGACGGCACCGGCTTCTCCGGGTGGGCGGCGCAGCCGGGCCGGCGCACCGTCGAGGGCGTGCTCGCGGACGGCCTCGCGACGGTGCTGCGCCCGACGGAGCCGCTGCGGCTCACGGTCGCCGGTCGCACCGACGCGGGGGTGCACGCCCGCGGGCAGGTCGCGCACGTCGACGTCGACCCGCACTCCTGGTCCGCCGTGCCCGGGCGCTCGGACCGCGACCCGGCAGACGCGCTCGTGCGGCGGCTGGCCGGCGTGCTGCCCCCCGACGTCGTCGTGCACCGCGCCGCGCCCGCCGCGCCCGGGTTCGACGCCCGGTTCGCCGCGCTCGAGCGACGGTACGTCTACCGCCTCGCCGACCCCCAGGCGCGGCACGACCCGTTGCGCCGCCTCGACACCGTCGCGTGGCGCCGGCCGCTCGATGCCGACGCCATGGACGCCGCCTCGGGGGCCCTCGTGGGGCTGCGTGACTTCGCCGCGTTCTGCCGGCAGCGGGACG
Source organism: Monashia sp. HAY1-5C (assembly GCF_056755255.1). NCBI lineage: Bacteria > Bacillati > Actinomycetota > Actinomycetes > Micrococcales > Intrasporangiaceae > Intrasporangium > Monashia sp. HAY1-5C. Next base: position 1,393 of record NZ_JBPGXG010000046.1, read on the forward strand.
GGGCGACGACGGTGCGCACCCTGCTCGAGCTCTCGTGGCGTCGCCTCGACGACGGCGTGCTCGCCGCGACGGTGCGCGCCGACGCCTTCTGCCACTCGATGGTCCGCTCGCTGGTCGGCGCCGTGGTGGCCGTGGGGGAGGGGAGGCGCCCCGTCGGGTGGCCGGCGGCCTTGCTCGCGCGGGGCGGACGGGCCGGTGAGGTGCACGTCATGCCCCCGCACGGACTGAGCCTCGAGGAGGTGCGCTACCCCGCGGACGCCGGGCTCGCGGCCCGCGTGGAGCAGTCGCGAGCGCGCCGTGACGGGCCGGCCGGGCACGACGGCTGAGCGCCGTCGTCCCGTCGGGGTGCCGTCCGCGCCCTGAAGGCGGCAGGGCGCTGCTCCTGGCGCTGTGGTTGGATCTTCGGCATGGTCGCCCGCCCCTCCCGCGTCGCGTCGGTCATCGGCCTGACGGTCGTGCTCGTCCTGACCGGCTGCTCCACGCACTCCGACGGACAGGACGGGGCGTCCGGGGCGCGCACCGGGGCGACGTCATCGGCCTCGAGCCCGGCGGCGACGTCGTCGGGCGCGGGGGGTGAGTCGGCGGAGGGTGACGCCGTCCGAAGTCGCTCGGCGACCTTCACGGCCGTGCCCCCGGAGGGCTGGGCGGAGGCGACCGACCGCGCCGACGAGGTGGCGGACATCGACCTCGTGCTGCTGTCCTCGAGGAAGGTCGGCAGCTTCGCCAACAACCTCGTCGTGCTCAGCAGTCCCGGCGACGGCCGGACCCTGCGCGACGAGCTGGACAAGGGCCGCGCGCAGGTCGAGGCGGCCGGACGCACGGTGTCGTCGGCCCCCGACAAGTCCGTGGCGGGGGCGACCGCCACCGGGTTCACCACCTCGTTCGAGCAGCAGGGGATCAAGGTCGTCGCCCGGTCCTACGGCCTCGTCCACCAGGGCCGCGTCTTCCTGTTCACGCTGTCCTCCTCGCAGGAGGACGCCGACCACGCCATGACCGAGCTCGACGAGATCCTCTCGTCGTGGTCGTGGTCCTGACCGCGGGACGGCAGGCCGTGAACCGGCTCGGCTCGGCCCTCCCCACGGTGGCGCTCGTGCTCGGGCCGGTGCTGCTCGGCGGGTGCAGCGAGGACCCGCCGCCGGCGCCGCCGGCTCCCACCGACACCGGCATCGTGCTGCTGCCGTCCTCGACGGCGCCGACCACGGACAGCTCGGGGCACCTCATCGAGCCCCTGCCCACCCAGCTGCCACCCGCCGCCCTCAGCGACGACCGCGTCCGTGGCCTGGAGTACAGCTACCCCGTCCCCGCCGGGTGGTCCTCAGCCGAGCGTGACCTCGACCCGCCGCCGGACACCCTCGTGCAGCCGCAGGACTCCGACGTTCCCGGGTTCATCGCGGTGGAGCGGCCGTTCGACGTGGGGTCCTCGAGCCTCCCGGACGTCGTCGACACCCTGCGCTCCGGCTTCGAGGAGAAGGGCTTCCGCCCGAAGGCCGCGCCGGAGCGGCGGGTGGCCGGCTACTCGGCGCAGGGCATCGTCGTCGACCAGTCCGAGGACGTGCGCCACGTCTACTACATCGTGGTCTTCACGCAGAAGGCGTACGCGATCCGGCTGACCTACGACCCCGGCGACCCGACCGCGCTGGCGGCGTACGAGGCCGTGCTCGACGGGTGGTCGTGGGGCTGAGTGCTCCCGCCCGCCCGCCGGCTCGTCGGCCCTCCGGCCGGTCGGGGATATCGGCGTGACGGCACCCGGCCCGATGCGTCAGGCTTGACCCTCGTGGGTCACGTCGACGTCAACTCGGTCTCCTTCAGCCTGCCCGACGGCAGGCCGCTCCTCGGCGACGTCTCGCTGCGCGTGGGGGAGGGCGCCAAGGTGGCCCTCGTCGGCCCCAACGGCGCCGGGAAGACGACGCTGACCCGCATCATCGCCGGTGACCTCGCCGCCCACGACGGGGCGGTGACCCGCTCCGGTGGCCTCGGCGTCATGCGGCAGTTCGTCGGGTCCGTCCGCGACGACTCGACGGTGCGTGACCTGCTCGTGTCCGTGGCGCCCGACCGGATCCGCACGGCCGCGCGCGAGGTGGACCGCACCGAGCTGCTCATGATGGAGCGCGACTCCGAGGACGACCAGATGGCCTACGCCCATGCCCTCGTCGAGTGGGGTGAGGCGGGCGGCTACGAGCAGGAGACGCTCTGGGACCAGTGCACGACGGCGGCGCTCGGCGTCCCGTACGAGAAGGCGCAGTGGCGAGCCGTCAACACGCTGTCCGGCGGTGAGCAGAAGCGTCTCGTCCTCGAGGCGCTGCTCCGGGGGCCCGAGGAGGTGCTCCTGCTCGACGAGCCGGACAACTACCTCGACGTCCCGGGCAAGCGCTGGCTCGAGGAGGCGCTCGTGGCCTCGCCGAAGACGGTCCTGTTCATCAGCCACGACCGCGAGCTGCTCGACCGGGTCGCCACCCGCATCGCCACCCTCGAGCCGGGCGCTGCCGGTGCGACGCTCTGGGTGCACCCCGGGCGCTTCTCGACGTACGCGCAGGCCCGCGAGGACCGCAACGCCCGCCTCGAGGAGCTGCGTCGCCGCTGGGACGAGGAGCACGCCAAGCTCAAGGCGCTCGTGCTCATGTACAAGACGAAGGCGGCCTACAACGACGGTCTCGCCTCGCGCTACCAGGCGGCACAGACCCGGCTGGCCAAGTTCGAGGACGCCGGGCCGCCCGAGGCGACGCCGATGACCCAGCACGTGCGGATGCGGCTCGCCGGCGGACGGACGGCGAAGCGGGCCGTCGTCGCCCAGGCCCTCGAGCTGACCGGGCTCATGAAGCCGTTCGACCTCGAGGTCTGGTACGGCGAACGGGTCGCGATCCTCGGCAGCAACGGCTCGGGCAAGTCCCACTTCCTGCGCCTGGTCGCCTCGGGTGGCACCGACCCCGAGCGTGAGCACCGGCCGGTCGGCGACATCCGGCCCGGCCCGGTCGCCCACCAGGGCCTCGTCCGGCTCGGGTCCCGGGTGCGGCCCGGCTGGTTCGCCCAGACCCACCAGCACCCGACGCTCGTGGGCCGCACCCTGCTCGAGATCCTGCACCGCGGCGACGAGCACCGGCCGGGCAAGCCGCGGGAGGAGGCCGCCCGCGCGCTCGACCGCTACAACCTGGCGCGCAGTGGCGAGCAGCGGTTCGAGTCGCTGTCCGGCGGGCAGCAGGCACGGTTCCAGATCCTGCTGCTCGAGCTGTCGGGCGCGACCCTGCTGCTGCTCGACGAGCCCACGGACAACCTCGACCTCCAGTCCGCCGAGGCGCTCGAGGAGGGCCTCGACCGGTTCGAGGGGACCGTCGTCGCGGTGACCCACGACCGGTGGTTCGCGCGCGGCTTCGACCGGTTCCTCGTCTTCGGCCAGGACGGACGGGTGTACGAGTCGGACGAGCCGGTGTGGGACGAGGGCCGGGTCGTCCGTCCCCGTTGAGGGCCCGGCCACGGGTGGCGGCGCGGTGACGGGTGGCGGCGCGGTGACGGGTGGCGGCGCGGTGACGGGTGGCGGCGCGGTGACGGGCCGCGGCGCCGACCGGTAGCGTCGGTCCATGGCCGACTCCCCGCTGGTGTCCCTGCTCGAGGTCCCCGTCGTCGGTGCCCCGATGGCGGGCGGTCCCTCGACGCCCGAGCTCGCGGCGGCGGTCGGCGACGCCGGTGGGCTGGGCTTCCTCGCGGGCGGGTACCTGACGACCGAGCAGCTCGCGCGACAGGTCGCCGACGTCTGGGACGCGACCGACCGGCCGTTCGGGGTCAACCTGTTCGTGCCCGCGTCGGCCAACACCTACCCGACGCGGGCGGGGCTCGCCGGCGCCCGGCGCGTGGCGGCGGTGGCGGCCTACCGCGAGCGGCTGCTGCCCGAGGCGCAGCGCCTGGGCGTCGAGCTGCCGCAACCGGACCCTGGCGACACGGACGACTGGGACCGCAAGGTCGACCTGCTGGTCCGCGAGCGGGTCCCGGTCGTGTCGTTCACCTTCGGGCTGCCGGACGCCGGGGTCCTCGGCGCGCTGCGTCGAGGCGGGTCGCTGACCCTCGCGACCGTCACGGACGCGTCCGAGGCGAAGGCGGCGCTCGACGCCGGGGTCGACGGTCTCGTCGTGCAGGGTCACGAGGGCGGCGGACACCGCGGCACGCTCGACCCGGAGGCCCGCCCCGACGCGTCCGACCTCGTCGACCTCGTGGCCGAGGTCGCCCGTCTGGCCGACGTGCCGGTCGTCGCGGCCGGTGGCGTGAGCGACTCCGACCGCGTCGCCGCGCTGCTCGGGGCCGGTGCCGCGGCGGTCCAGGTCGGCACGGTGCTGCTCCTGACGCCGGAGGCAGGGACGGGACTGGCCTACCGGCGTGCGCTCGCCGACCCGGCCTTCACGACGACGTGCGTGACGCGCGCCTTCTCCGGGCGGCTGGCCCGCTCGCTGGAGTCCGACTTCGTCCGGCGGCACTCGGAGGCGGCGCCGGCCGCCTACCCCGAGGTCCACCACGTCACGGTGCCGCTGCGTCGCGCGTCCGCCGCGGCCGACCGCCCGGACCACCTCGCCCTCTGGGCGGGAACCGGCTGGCGGGCCGCGCGTCCCGTGCCGTCGGCCACGGTGGTCGCAGGCCTCCTGCCACGCTGACCCGACCCGCCGTCGCGCCGGACCGATGGCACGGCGTGCACCCCCGAGGCCGGAGGGCGCGTCGCCGTGCGGTCCGCGGCACCGCCTACGGTGGGCCCATGGCATCAGCGGAAGGAAGCCTCCAGTGGGTCCCGGCCGGTGAGCGGCCCGACCTGCTCGCGCCGCCCGTCGCCGCGGCGATCCCCCTCGTCCCCGGGGCGCGGGTCGCGCCCATCGACGCCGCGCTCGCCGACACGGCCGCGTTCTGCGCGGCCTACGACGTCGCGCCGGAGGCGTCGGCCAACTGCGTCGTCGTCGAGGCGCGTCGCGGCGAGGTCACGACGCTCGCGGCGGTCATGGTGCTCGCCACCGACCGGGCCGACATCAACCGGGTGGTGCGCAGGCACCTCGGGGCGCGCAAGATCTCCTTCGCCGACCAGGCCCTGGCCGAGTCGCTGACCGGCATGCAGCAGGGCGGCATCACGCCCGTCGGGCTGCCGGACGGCTGGCCGGTGCTCGTGGACGCGAACGTCGTCGCGGCCGGACCGGTCGTCATCGGCGCCGGGTTGCGGGGGGCCAAGCTGCTGCTCGACGGGGCGAGCCTGGCCGGGCTGCCCGGTGCGGACGTCGTCGAGCTGGCCCTGCCCGCCTCGCCGGGCCCGGACCCCAGGGGCTGAGGTGCGAGGGGCGGCTCAGCCGGCGGCGTCCCAGAGGAGGCGCGAGCGCTCGGCAGCCGTGGTCCCGCCCCAGATGCCGTAGGGCTCGGGCACCCGCATCGCGTGCTCGAGGCACTGGCGGACGACGGGGCACGAGGCGCAGACGCCCTTGGCCGAATCGGTGCGCTCGCGCCGGGCGACCTGCCCGAGGTCGGGGTCGTCGGCGAAGAACTGCTCGACGTCGGCACCGCGGCACAGGCCCTGTTCCTGCCACTCGTAGGACTCGTGCACGGGGCGGGGAAGTCGCGTCACGTTCATGGGGTCGTTCGTTCCTTCCTTCGGGTCGCGGCCGGACGGCGGCCGGATCGTGCAGGCCAAACTTATGCACAACTCACGCAGTTGCACAAGATCTGTCGATGCCTCTATCGTGAGGTCGTCGCACCGGCCGTGTCGCCGGGCGGCGGGAGCTGGCGGCGGTGAGCGCCGGAGGGCCGGGCTGTTCGGTGAGGCACACATGAGCGACGACGTGACGGCACACGACGGGACCACCCGGGACGGGGGGTCCGACGTCGGCATGCCGGCCCGGCACCTGCCCGAGCTCAGCTGGTCGGTGGGCGCGGTCGCGGAGCGCCTCGGGGTGTCCGCGTCGACGTTGCGCTCGTGGGAGCGGCGGTACGGGCTCGGGCCGACCCACCGGACGCACGGCAACCACCGACGCTACGGACCCGCCGACGTCCAGCGGGTGCAGCTCATGGCGCGACTCACCGGTCACGGGGTCCCCGCGCACGCGGCTGCGGAGTCGGTGTCCGGCCTGACCGACGCCGGCGTCGCCGCACGGCTCGCGAGCTCCGGCGGCGAGTGGGTGGGCTCGGCCCCGGTGCTCGACCATCCCGCCGGTGGCCGCCGCGCCGCCGCGCCGCAGGACGACGTGCCCGAGCCGTCGTTCTCGCCCCAGGTCCTCGTCGACGGCATCGTGTCGGCCGCCATGGGGTTCGACGCGAGCTCCCTCGTCGCCTACTACCGGCAGGCCTTGCGGCAGCTCGACTTCCGGGAGGCCTGGGGATCGGTCTTCGCGCCGGCCCTGCGCCTCGTCGGCGAGCGCTGGGGTGACGGGTCGCTCGGCGTGCAGGGGGAGCACCTGGCCAGCGAGCTCCTCCAGGCTGAGCTGCGCTCGGTCGTCCGAGCCAACCGGCAGCGCGTGTCCGGGGCGCCGGTCCTGCTCGGCAGCGCCGACGACGAGCACCACCACCTGCCGGTCGTCGCGGTCGAGGCGGAGCTCGCCCGGTGCGGGGCCAGGAGCGTCTTCCTCGGGGCGCGCGTTCCCGCCCGGTCGATGGTCGACGCCGTCGTGCAGGCTCGGGCTCGCGTCGTGTTCCTCTGGGCCTCGCTCGATCGACCCACCGACGAGCCGTTCTGGACGCTGCTGTCCGACGCGGGACACCCCGTCGTCGTCGTGCTCGGTGGGCCCGGCTGGCCGGAGCCGACGCCCGATCCGGCCCCCGGCATCGAGGTCGTGCACGTGGACGACCTCGGCGCGGCGGTCGACCGCCTCCTGCTGGCGAACGGACGCGACGCCTTCGCCTGAGCCCCGCAAGAATCTGGCACAGATTGCAAAAAGTTGCAGCGAACCTCTGGCGCGGGGGACGAACCGGACGCTACGTTGCCGGATGGCCGGCGACGGGGACCCTCCACGAACGCGTGGGACCCGCCGGCCCTTCCCCTGCACGAAGGAGTGCACATGCGCCGTAGGCCGGCCCTGACCGCCGCCAGCGTCTCCGCCCTCGTCCTGGCCGGGGCCGTCATGCCGCTCGCCGGGCCCTCGACCGCTCGCGCCGCCGAGCGAACTGCCACCCTCGTCGGGTCGCTCCAGAGCGAGCTCGGCTGCCCGGGCGACTGGCAGCCCGACTGCGGGGCCACCGACCTCGTCCGCCAGGCTGGGACGAGCACGTACTCCGCCGAGTTCGACGTGCCCGCAGGCTCCTACGAGCTCAAGGTCGCGATCGACCACGCCTGGGACGAGAGCTACGGCAAGGACGGCGGCGGCTCGAACATCCCCCTCGTCCTCGCGGGCCCCGAGCGCCTGCGCATCACCTACGACGACGCGTCGCATGCTGTCGGCATCGCCCCGACCGACCTGCCTGGGGCCGCCACCGAGGCGGACGCGCAGCTCGCCGGCCAGTCGCTGCGCACCGGCTCGACGCGGGAGCGGTTCTACTTCGTCATGGCCGACCGGTTCGCCGACGGCGACGCCACCAACGACCGCGGTGGCCTGACCGGCGACCGGCTCGTCACCGGCTACGACCCGACGAACATGGGCTTCTACCACGGTGGCGACCTCAAGGGCGTCATCGGCAAGCTCGACTACATCAAGGGCCTGGGCACGACGGCGATCTGGCTGACCCCGTCGTTCAAGAACCGCCCCGTCCAGGGCTCCGGGTCGGACGCGAGCGCCGGCTACCACGGCTACTGGGTCACCGACTTCACCCAGATCGACCCGCACCTCGGCACCAACGCCGACATGAAGGACCTCATCGCCGCGGCGCACGCCAAGGGCATGAAGGTCTACTTCGACATCATCACGAACCACACCGCCGACGTCATCTCCTACGAGGACGGCGAGTACACCTACGTCCCCAAGGCCGACAAGCCCTACCGCGACGCCCAGGGCAACGCCTTCGACGACGCCGACTACGCCGGCAAGGACACGTTCCCGGCGATGGACCCGGCGACCTCGTTCCCGTACGTGCCGGTCGTCGCCGACGCCGACAAGGACGTCAAGGTGCCGGCGTGGCTCAACGACGTGACGCTCTACCACAACCGCGGCGACTCGACGTATGCCGGCGAGTCCGCCACGTACGGCGACTTCTCCGGTCTCGACGACCTGTTCACCGAGAACCACGAGGTCGTCAGGGGCATGGAGGACATCTACAAGCCGTGGGTCGACGTCGGCGTCGACGGCTTCCGCATCGACACCGCCAAGCACGTCAACCTGCAGTTCTGGCAGCAGTTCTCGCCCGCGATCCTCGACCACGCGAAGCAGAACGGCAAGAACTTCTTCATGTTCGGCGAGGTGTACGACGCAAACCCGTCGTACACCAGCCAGTTCACGACCAAGGGCAGGCTCCCCGCGACTCTCGACTTCGGCTTCCAGGGCGCGGCCCTCGGGTTCGCCCAGAGCAAGGCGACCACCGGCATCCGCGACCTCTTCGCCGGTGACGACTGGTACACCGACACCGACTCCAACGCCTACGAGCTGCCGACCTTCCTCGGCAACCACGACATGGGCCGCGTCGGCGCCATGCTCCAGGCCGCCGGCTACTCCGGCCAGGAGCTGCTCGACCGCGACCGGCTCGCCACCTCGATGATGTTCCTGACCCGCGGCCAGCCGGTCGTCTACTACGGCGACGAGCAGGGCTTCACCGGCCCGACCTCCGGCTTCGACGACAAGCGCGCGCGCCAGGACATGTTCCCGACGCAGACTGCCGACTACGCCGACGACACCATCGTCGGCAGCACCGAGAAGGCCGGCACCGGTGCGCACTACGACACGGGCGCCCCGCTGTACCGCAGCATCGCCGCGCTCTCCGCGCTGCGCCAGGCCAACCCGGCGCTCGCCGACGGCGCGCAGGTGCACCGCTACGCGAGCGACAGCGCCGGCATCTACGCGGTCAGCCGCATCGACAAGGCGGCCAAGCGCGAGTACCTCGTCGTGGCCAACAACGCCACGTCGACGAAGCAGGCGACCTTCCAGACCTACTCGGCACGCTCGAGGTTCAGCCCGCTGCTCGGTGGGCCCGGCGACGTCCGTGCCGACGCGTCGGGGCGCGTGACCGTCAGCGTCCCGCCGCTGTCGGTCAAGGTCTTCCGCGCCGACTCGACGATGGAGGTCTCGCGCACGGCCCCGCCGGTGTACCCGCTGTCCCCGAGCGCCGGTGGCGTCGTCGGCGGCCGTGCCGAGATCTCGGCGGCGGTCCCCGGCGACACCTTCGCCGACGTCACCTTCCTCGCGCGTCCGACCGGCACGTCCGAGTGGTCCACCATCGGCACCGACGACAACGCCCCGTACCGGGTCTTCCACGACGTCACCGGCTACGCCAAGGGCACGCTCATGGAGTACCGCGTGCTCGCCCGCGACCTCGCCGGGCACGTGTCGGCGACCTCGACGTACGGCGTCGTCGGCGACCCCGCCCCGCCGGGCGGCAGCGGCGGTGGCGGCGGCGTCGGACCGGTCACGCAGCCCGGCAACGTCAGCGTCCCCGGCAGCGACAACAGCGAGATGGGCTGCTCGGGTGACTGGCAGCCCGACTGCGCGCAGGCCCAGCTGGCGCTCGACCCCAAGGATGACATCTGGAAGGGCTCGTACACCGGCCTGCCCGCCGGCGACTACGAGTACAAGGCCGCCATCGACAGGAAGTGGGACGAGAACTACGGGGCGGGCGCCCTCAAGGGTGGCTCGAACATCCCGCTGACGGTCCCGGCCGGCGGGTCGGTCAGCTTCTACTACGACCACCGCAGCCACTGGGTGACCAGCGACGCGCAGGGGCCGATCATCACCGCGCCCGGCTCGTTCCAGAGCGAGCTCGGCTGCCCCGGCGACTGGGCGCCGGACTGCATGCGCTCGTGGCTGCAGGACCCCGACGGCGACGGCACGTACACCTCCAGCACCGATGCCATCCCGGCCGGCAGCTACGAGCTCAAGGTCGCGCACGGTCTGACGTGGGACGAGAACTACGGAGCCGGTGGCGCGCCCGGCGGCGCGAACATCGCGTTCACGGTGCCCTCCGACGGCGTCGTCACGACGATCAGCTACGTCCTCGCGACGCACCAGATCTCGGTCAAGACCTCGCGGGCCGGCGCCGCGCCCGACCTGACCAAGGCCAAGGCGTTCGTCGTCGGCCCCGACCTCGTCGCCTGGCCGGCCGCGGGCCTGCCGGCCGGCACCGACCCGGCGACGCTCTCCTGGCGCCTGCACTGGTCGGCGACCGGTGGCCTCGCGGTCGACGCCGAGGCCGTGACCGGTGGCTCGGTCGCGACCCTGACGCGTGACCCCGCGGGCCTGCCGGCCTCGCTCGTCGCGGCCCACCCCGAGCTCAAGGGCTACGTGGCGCTGCGCACCGACCAGGCGACGGCACGGCAGATGGGCGACATCCTCCGCGGCCAGGTGGCCGTGGCGATGTACGACTCGTCGGGCGCGCTGCTCGACGCCACGGGTGCCCAGACGGCGATCGCCCTCGACGCGCTCTACGCTACGGCGGCGAGCCGGGGCGCCTACGGAGTCAGCGTCTCCGGTGGCCGCGTGGGCTTCCGCGTCTGGGCCCCGACGGCCCGACAGGTGACCCTGCTGACCTGGGCCGCGGGCTCGGCCGACCAGCCGGTCGCGACGGCGCACCGGACCGCCATGACGCGCTCGACGGACGGCTCGTGGTCCACCTCGCTCGGCAGCGCGGGTCGCAACGCCCGGTACCTCTACGAGGTGAAGGTGTGGGCGCCGAGCACGCAGAAGGTCGAGACGAACGTCGTCACCGACCCGGCGTCGGTGGCGCTGACGCCGAACTCGACCCGCTCGGTGGCCGTCGACCTCGCGGACCCGGCGTTCATGCCGTCGGCGTGGCGCACGACCCCCTCGCCGCGCCTGACCAAGGACGTCGACTCGACGATCTACGAGCTGCACGTGCGCGACTACTCGATGAGCGACGCCAAGGTGCCGGCCGCCCTGCGCGGCAGCTACCTGGCCTTCGCCGAGAACGGTGACGGTCGGGCCCACCTCAAGGCCCTGGCCAAGGCGGGTCTCAACACCGTTCACCTGCTGCCGACCTTCGACATCGCCTCGATCGAGGAGGACAAGGCCAAGCAGCAGACGCCGCAGTGCGACCTGCCCTCCTACGCCCCGGACAGCGACGCGCAGCAGAAGTGCGTCACGGCGGTCGCGAGCAAGGACGCGTTCAACTGGGGCTACGACCCCTACCACTGGAGCGTCCCGGACGGCTCGTACACCTCGACGACGCAGGCGGCCGACGGTGGCCAGCGCGTCGCCCAGTTCCGCACCATGGTCGGGGCCCTGCACCAGGACGGCCTGCGCGTCGTCCTCGACCAGGTCTTCAACCACACGGCGGCCTCCGGCCAGGCCGACCAGTCGGTCCTCGACAAGGTCGTCCCGGGGTACTACCACCGGCTCAACGCCAGCGGTGCGGTCGAGACCTCGACGTGCTGCCAGAACGTCGCCACCGAGCACGCGATGGGTCAGAAGCTCATGGTCGACTCGGTCGTGTCGTGGGCCCGCAGCTACAAGGTCGACGGCTTCCGCTTCGACCTCATGGGCCACCACAGCCGCGACAACCTGCTCGCGGTGCGCTCGGCGCTCGATGCCCTGACGCCGGCCGAGGACGGCGTCGACGGAAAGGCGATCTACCTCTACGGAGAGGGCTGGAACTTCGGCGAGGTCGCGGACAACGCCCGGTTCACCCAGGCCACGCAGGGCCAGCTCGGCGGCACCGGCATCGGGACCTTCAGCGACCGGCTGCGCGACGCCGTCCGCGGCGGTGGGCCGTTCGACGACGACCCGCGCCGCCAGGGCTTCGGCTCCGGCGAGGCGACCGACCCGAACGGGGCGGCCGTCAACGACGGAGCAGCCACGCGTCTGGCGCACGACACCGACCTCGTGCAGCTCGGCCTCGCCGGCAACCTCCGGGCCTTCCAGTTCCGCAGCCAGGAGAGCGGACAGGTCGTGCGGGGCGACAAGGTCGACTACAACGGGGCACCCGCCGGCTACGCCGACCAGCCCGACGAGGTCGTCAGCTACGTCGACGCGCACGACAACGAGACGCTCTTCGACGCCCTGACGTACAAGCTGCCTGTCGCGACGTCGATGACCGACCGGGTGCGGATGAACACCCTGTCGCTCGCGACCACCGCTCTGGCACAGACGCCCTCGTTCTGGCACGCCGGTGCGGACCTGCTGCGCAGCAAGTCGCTCGACCGCGACTCCTACGACAGCGGCGACTGGTTCAACCGCCTCGACTGGACGGGCGCGGACAACGGGTTCGGCCACGGCCTCCCGCCCGAGGGACCGAACTCGAACAAGTGGTCCTACATGAAGCCGCTGCTCGCGAACCCGGCGCTCAAGCCGGGCGCGAGCGACGTGCAGTCGGCGAGCGCCATGGCCGAAGACCTGCTGCGCCTGCGGTTCAGCAGCCCGCTGTTCCGCCTGGGCTCGGCCTCGGCCATCGAGTCGAAGGTGTCGTTCCCGGCCTCGGGCACTGCCGACGCCCATGCCGGCGTCGTCGTCATGCGCATCGACGACACGATGGGCGCCGACGCCGACCCGCGGCTCGACGGCCTCGTCGTCGTGTTCAACGCGACGCCCGACGCCGTGTCGCAGAAGGTGCCCGGCCTCACCGGGGCGCTGGCGCTCAGCCCGGTGCAGGCCGGCGGGGCCGACCCAGTGGTCAGGCGGTCCACGTGGGACGCCTCGACGTCGACGCTGACCGTCCCGGCCCGCACCGTCGCGGTGTTCGTCCTGCCGCACTGACGCCTCCGACCAACGGCGTCAAGCACCCAGGGGAGGTCGTCGGCCGCAACAACGCGCCATGTGGTCGGGAGTCGCGGTCGGGATCGCTGCACGGCCACGACAACGCGCCATGTGGTCGCGAGTCGCGGTCGGGATCGCTCCACCGCCCGGCGGGTGCGGGCCGGGTCTACGTTGGACGCGTGACCGACATGACGTACCGACAGCTCGGCGACAGCGGCCTCACCGTCTCCACGGTCGGGCTCGGCTGCAACAACTTCGGCCGTCGCATCGACCAGGAGGCGACCAACGCTGTCGTGCGCACCGCCCTCGACGCCGGCGTCACCCTCTTCGACACGGCCGACATCTACGGTCAGGGCGCGAGCGAGGAGATGCTCGGGCTGGCCCTGGGCGCCGAGCGCGACAACGTCGTCGTCGCCACGAAGTTCGGCATGGACATGCAGGGCTCCAACGGGCCCGACTGGGGCGTGCGCGGCTCGCGGCGCTATGTGCGCAAGGCGGTCGAGGCCAGCCTGCGGCGCCTGGGCACCGACTGGATCGACCTCTACCAGCTGCACCGCCCCGACCCCGTGACGCCGGTCGACGAGACCCTGGCGGCCCTCGACGAGCTGGTCCGCGAGGGCAAGGTGCGCTACATCGGCAGCAGCAACTTCACCGGCTGGCAGGTCGTCGACGCCGACTGGACCGCGCGCGCAGCCGGCACGGCCCGGTTCGTGTCGGCCCAGAACGAGTACTCCCTGCTCGAGCGTGACGTCGAGGAGGAGCTCGTCCCGGCGTGCGAGCACGTCGGCGTCGGGCTGCTGCCGTTCTTCCCGCTCGCGAGCGGCCTGCTCACGGGCAAGTACCGACGCGGCGAGCCGGCGCCGGAGGGCGCACGCCTCGCGGCGAACACCGACCGGCTCGCCGGCGCGGACTGGGACACCCTCGAGGCCCTCGAGGCGTTCGCCGCCCGTCGCGACCTGCGCCTCGTCGACGTCGCGATCGGCGGCCTGGCCGCGCAGCCGGCCGTCGCCTCGGTCATCGCCGGTGCGACGCGTCCCGAGCAGGTGCTCGACAACGTCCGCGCCGGTGCGTGGGACCCGAGCCCCGAGGACCTGGCCGAGCTCGACGACATCACCACGCCACCCGCCTGACGCCGTCCGTCGCCGCGCCGGCCGCGGTGACCGGTGCTCACCGGGCGGGCGACACGGGCTCCCGACCGGGTGTGGGGGAGGAGGTCGGCGCCCCGGTCGCCGGCGCCGTGGCATGGGGCACTGTGGTGTCGGGCACCGTGGTGTCGGGCACCGTGGTGTCGGGCACCGCGGTGTCGGGTGCCGACCCGGCCAGGGTGTCTCGGTCGACCTCGGCGCGCCTCGCGGCCCGGTAGAACCCGGCCCCGACGATGCTGACCGCACCGGCGCAGACCATCGCGGCCTGGGTCGAGGTGGCATCGGCGAGCACGCCCATGACCGACGCACCGACGGCGAAGGCGGCCGAGGCGACCATCGAGTTCATCGACAGCACGGTGGCGCGGTTGCGGGCCTGCGCCTCACGGTGCAGCAGCGTCGAGTGGGCCGGCCCCGCCGCTCCGTGCAGCAGGTAGGTGACGCCGTAGGCGGCGACGAGGGCAGCCGGTCCGGCGACGAGGCCCATGACGACGGCACCGAGCCCGTTGAGGACGCGGGCGAGGACCGCGGTGCGCGCCACCCCGATGCGGCGGCTCGACCACCCGGACAGGGTCGCGCCCACGGCGAAGACGGCCCAGCCGGCCGCGGCCACCGGACCCATGATGGCGCCGGCGCGTTCCTCGCCGCCGACGAGCTCGGCGAGCCGGATCGGCTGGAAGGTCTCGAAGACGATCATGGCGGTCGACCAGAAGACCTCGACGAGGACGATGCCGCGCAGCACCGCGTTGCCCCGCAGCATGCCGAGGCCCTCGCGCACGACGGTGGGAGCCTCCCGCGTCGAGGCGACGGCCCGGCGCAGGCCGCTCACGTCGACGTGCTCGGCCGCGCGCGGTTCCCGCAGCAGTGCCAGCACGGCGACGAGGTGCACGACGTTGAGCGCGACGAACACCGCCACCGGCAGGACGAGGGCCGAGGCACCCTGGAACGGGTGCCACCACACCAGGGCGCCCGACACGAGTGCGCCGCTCGCGATGCCGCCGCCGAGCACCGTGCCCTGCGCGGCGAGCGACGCGTCGACGTCGGCGCCCGGCGTCGTCGCGTGCACGGTGTCGACGAACCACGCCTCGAGCGGCCCGGAGTCCAGCGCCCGGAAGACGCCGGTGAGCACGGCTGCGACGAGGAACATCCAGTACGTGTGCGCGGCGAGCAGCAGGGCGCTGGCGACGACGTTGACGACCGCCGACACGACGAAGACCGGCCTGCGCCCGAAGGCGTCGGCGAACCCGCTCGTCGGCAGCTCGAGGACGAAGATCGTCAGGCCGGCCGCCGAGGACACCGTCATCGCCTGCGACACGGTCAGGCCGCGCTCGAGCTGCCAGAGGGTGAGCAGGCCGACGACGAGACCGACGGGGAACCACCGGGTCAGGCTCAGGAGGAGGAAGACGCGTCGGGCGGCCGCGGGCGACAGCACGGCCCGCCGAGCCGCGCTCATCGCCCGCCGCCGGCGCGGGAGCCCTCGCCGGGGCCGCCGGGGCCGCGTCCGGGTGGGCGGTCCAGGTCGATGGGGTAGGTGAACGCGTAGACCGCGATCCGCCGGGCGTTCGGGTTGCCCTGGCCGAGGCGCCGGTAGCGCTCGACGAGGTCCCACATCTCCTCGCGCAGCTGCTCGAGGGCCTCGGGCGTGACGAGGACGGCGGCGTCGCTCGACCCGCAGGCGTCCTGCCACGCGGCGGGCCACGTCATCGACACGTCGAGCCAGCGGTCGTACTGCTCGGCGAAGTGGCGCGCGTAGTCGCGCGTCAGCCAGTTGAGCGCGGTCTCGGAGTCCTCGTCCCCCTCGAAGTCGCTCGGGTGCCAGGAGTGGAACTCGGAGCTGGCGCGCCAGAGGCGGCGCTTGCCCTCGCCCTCGCCGGTGTCCTCGACGAGGCCCACCGCCTCGAGCTTGCGCAGGTGGTAGCTCGTCGCGCCGGAGTTGGTGCCGAGGGCGGTGGCGAGGTCGGTGGCGGTGGCGGGGCCGCCACGGCGGAGGGCGCCGAGGAGGCGCGAGCGGAGCGGGTGCGCGAGGACCCGGAGGCTCTCGGGGGTGAGCCAGACGTTGTCCGGCGTCGGGGGGTGTGCAGCCATAGTGTGCACACTACCTTTGCACAATCTGTTTGCACAAGGGTTCTGCATAGCGCGTTCTGCGGTGCATCACCGCAGGTCAGCGGCCGTTCGGCGCGTTCGTCACGAGGATTTGGCTGCGGGCCGGACGCTCCGTAGACTTGACGACTGTTGTGCCGAACCGGCAGAGCGATGCCCGGAGCCCGCGCGGACCAGCGCGGCCCCGCGTCCAGCGCCTCGGACCGGCGCGGGTCATCGCCCGGGCGGCACGCATCCATCGTTTGAAGCGAGAAGGCAGACTCCATTGCGCACGTACACCCCGAAGCCCGGCGAGGTCACTCGCACGTGGCACGTCATCGACGCCACCGACGTCGTGCTCGGACGCCTCGCGAGCCAGGCTGCGATCCTGCTCCGGGGCAAGCACAAGCCGCAGTTCGCGCCGCACGTCGACACCGGTGACTTCGTCATCATCGTCAACGCCGAGAAGGTCGCCCTCACCGGCGCCAAGCTCGAGCAGAAGAAGGCCTACCGCCACTCGGGCTTCCCGGGCGGCCTGCGCTCCACCTCCTACACCGAGCTGCTCGCCAAGAGCCCCGAGAAGGCCGTCGAGAAGGCGATCCGGGGCATGCTCCCGAAGAACTCGCTGGCCCGCCAGCAGCTGTCCAAGCTCAAGGTCTACCGCGGTGCCGAGCACCCGCACGCGGCCCAGCAGCCCGTCCCCTTCGAGATCTCCCAGGTCGCGCAGTAAGGCCCGGCGCCGCCGCTGCTGCGTAGAAAGCGAACAGACACCGTGACTGACATCATCAACGAGGGCGTCCTCGACACCGACGAGCCCGAGCTCACCGAGTACACGTCCGAGTCCGACACCTCGGTGACCGGCGAGGCCAAGCGCTCCCGCCAGGTCTCGACGCCCGGTTCGGCCACCGGCCGCCGCAAGCAGGCCATCGCCCGCGTCCGCATCGTGCCGGGCACCGGCGAGTGGAAGATCAACGGCCGTGCGCTCGAGGACTACTTCCCGAACAAGGTGCACCAGCAGATCGTCCGCGAGCCGCTGACGATCCTCGAGCTCGAGGGCTCCTACGACGTGCTCGTCCGCGTGCACGGCGGTGGCCCCTCCGGCCAGGCCGGTGCGGTGCGCCTCGGCGTGGCCCGCTCGCTCAACGAGGTCGACGCCGAGCTCAACCGGCCGGCGCTGAAGAAGGCCGGCTTCCTCACCCGCGACGCCCGCGTCCCGGAGCGCAAGAAGGCCGGTCTCAAGAAGGCCCGCAAGGCGCCCCAGTACAGCAAGCGCTGACACGCCGCGCCACCCGGCGCCCCCCGCGTGCACGAAGGCCCCCGAGCAGCTGCTCGGGGGCCTTCGTCGTGCCCGGGGCCGACGCGTCAGCTCACGGTCGCGTGCGCCAGGTCGCAGCGGTTGGTGTCGTTGGACCACGTCGACTGCATCGCGAAGGAGCCCTGCGTCGTCGCGACGTTGCCGGAGCCGGCCCAGGACGGTGAGATCCAGGCGCACTCGTCCGCGTTCTCCTGCCCGGAGTACGTGCGCGAGGTGGTGTTCGTCCAGCCGCCGGCCGGGTTCTGGTCGGTGATCGTCTCGGCGTACTCGTGGCCCTCGACCATGGTGTAGCCGTCGTCGGTCCCGGCCGTCCCCGCCTTGACGAAGTTCTGGCCACAGCTGGTGCCCATGTCCATGACGTACGGCATGTTCGTGAAGGCGATGTCCCCGTAGGGCGAGGCCGACCCGACGTACGGGTCACCGTTGTAGTCGTGCCAGGCGCAGAAGGTGCCGGACGGCGTGTTGAACCCGTCCGGGTGCGTGCCGGTCGGCGACAGGACGACGTACTGGGCGTAGCGGTTGCTCGAGGCCGTCGTGTTGCCGAAGTGGCCGGCCGCCCGGACCGCCTCGTCGCCGAGCTGCTTGGCCGTCGCGGAGGACGGCGCCGCGGTCGAGGCGTCGTACCAGACGCCGGCGAGGTCGCCGCCGGTCGGGTAGCCGACGTGCGCCGCTCCCGCCGGGGCACGACGTCGCTCCCTTCGCCACGAGCGGCCCGTCGCAGTACTGGGTCATGACGCCGGACCACGCCTCGCCGCCGGTGCCGAGGCCCTTGAAGAGCTTCTGCACGAGGGGAGCGCCCGGCTTCGGGTCTCCGGTGAAGGTGAGGTTGCCAGCGGTGTCCGTGCCCTGCGAGCCCCACTGGCTGCCCCAGAAGACGAGGTAGACCCTCGGGGTGCCGCTCGTGACGCCGATGCCGTCGACGCCGCCGCCGTAGGACAGCGTCTTGCTCGCCGCCGGTCGCGAGCCCTTCGTCTGCGCCTCCCACCGGTGCATCTGGGTGTTGAGCTCGCGCGTGGGGACGGCGCCGTGCCGGTACGGGTGGCCGTACGCGGGTGAGTGCGGGTCGGTGACGCCGCCCGACACGGCCGGGGCGGCGTCGGTGCTGCTCATCGTGTCGCTCAGGGTGCTGCTGGCCGTGGCGCTCGTGGCACCGAAGGCCGTACCGAGACAGAGCGCGGTCGCCGTGGCGGCGACGGCCACCATCAGACGCGAACGTCGATGACTCATGCGGATCCTTTCACCGGGGGCTCCGATCGGAGCGCGATGGCGCACATCGTCGTGGCCGCCGTCCGGGAAAGTGGTGGGAGGATGCTGCCGGTTCCCTGCCAGTTGGCGCCTCGTGCGGGGACGCCTGACATCGGGACGAACCGGACGTCGCCTGAGCGGCCGAGCGTCCCGGGCCGGGCGGTGGCACCGCCCTCCGGGGGGTATGGTCGTCCGAGCACATGACCTGGGTCGGCCGCGGGCCACCCGATCGGGAAGGCACAAACGCGTGGCTCGACTCTTCGGCACGGACGGCGTCCGTGGCATCGCGAACAAGGACATCACCGCCGAGCTGGCCCTCGACCTGTCGGTGGCGGCCGCGCACGTCCTCGGCGAGGTCGGGGAGTTCAACGGGCACCGCCCCGTCGCCGTCGTCGGGCGCGACCCCCGGGCCTCCGGCGAGTTCCTGACCGCGGCGACCATCGCCGGGCTGGCGTCGGCCGGCGTCGACGTGCGCGACGCCGGGGTGCTGCCCACGCCGGCGATCGCCTACCTCGTGGCCGAGCAGGACGCCGACCTCGGCGCCATGCTGTCGGCCTCGCACAACCCGATGCCCGACAACGGCCTGAAGTTCTTCGCCCGGGGCGGCCACAAGCTCGCCGACGAGCTCGAGGACCGCATCGAGGCCCGCCTGCGCGACGACTGGCAGCGGCCGGTCGGCGGTGACGTCGGACGCATCACGCCGCTCGAGGACGGCGCCGACCGCTATGTCGCCCACCTGCTGTCCGTCCTGCCGCACCGCCTCGACGGCCTCCACGTCGTCGTCGACGCCGCGCACGGCGCGGCGTCGCAGGTCGCCCCGCGCGTCTTCCGCGAGGCCGGAGCCACCGTGACGACGATCGGCTGCGAGCCCGACGGCATCAACATCAACGACGGCTTCGGCTCCACGCACCTCGAGGCGCTCCAGAAGGCGGTGGTCGAGGCAGGGGCGGACCTCGGTGTCGCCCTCGACGGCGACGCCGACCGCTGCCTGGCCGTCGACGCGGCCGGCGTCGAGGTCGACGGCGACCAGATCATGACGATCCTCGCCCTGGCCATGAAGGAGCAGGGCGTCCTGCGCGGCGACACCCTCGTGGCCACCGTCATGTCCAACCTCGGCATGATCCATGCCCTCGCGGACGCCGGCATCACCGTCGTGCAGACCGCCGTCGGCGACCGGTACGTCCTCGAGGGGATGAAGGAGGGCGGCTTCGTCCTCGGTGGTGAGCAGTCCGGCCACGTCGTCATGCTCGACCACGGCACGACCGGCGACGGCACCCTCACCGGTCTGATGCTCGCCTCCCGGGTCGCCGCCACCGGTCACCCGCTGTCGGACCTCGCGACGGTCATGTCGCACTTCCCGCAGGTGCTCGTCAACGTCAAGGACGTCGACAAGTCGGCCCTCGAGGCCAACGCCGTCGTCGCCGAGGCCGTGCGGCGCGCCGAGGACGAGCTCGGCGCGACGGGACGCGTGCTGCTGCGCAAGTCCGGCACCGAGCCGGTCGTGCGCGTCATGGTCGAGGCCGCCGACGGCGACCAGGCCCGGCTGCTCGCCGACCGCCTCGTCGGCGTGGTCAGGGCCGAGCTCAGCCTCTAGAGCGCGCGGGGCCGGCGCCGGGCAGCCCGCGGCCGGGCGGCCCGCGGCCGGGCGGCCCGGCGGCCGGTGACGGACGCTGGCACACTCGGCGGGTGAGCCCGATCTCCGTCGTCCCGCTGCATCGCCGGATGCGTCCGAGGGACCCGCAGGAGCAGCACCGCGTCGCGTCGCCGCTCGAGCTGTTCTTCGACCTCGTCTTCGTCGTCGCGATCGCCTCCAACGGGGCCGAGCTGCACCACGGCCTCAGCGAGGGCCACGCCGCCGACCTGCTCAAGTTCCTCCTCGTCTTCTTCGCCATCTGGTGGGCGTGGATGAACTACACGTGGTTCGCGTCGGCCTACGACTGCGACGACGTGTCCTACCGGCTGCTGACGTTCGTCATCATGACCGGCTCGCTCATGCTGGCAGCCGGCATCGGCGACCTCTTCGACGACGGCCAGTCCGGACTGGCCGTCTCCGGCTACGCGGTGATGCGGTTCGCCATGGTCGGCCTGTGGCTGCGGGCCGCGCACGGCGACCCGGACGGCCGCGGCACGGCCCTGCGCTACGCCGTCTGCATCGCGCTCGTGCAGGTGCTGTGGATCCTGCGCCTCCTGCTCGACGGCGAGGTGGTGCTGTACGTGACCTTCCTCGTGCTCGTCGTGCTCGAGCTCCTCGTGCCGGTCGTGGCCGAGCGACGCGTCCGCACGCCCTTCCACCCGCACCACATCACCGAGCGGTACGCGCTGTTCACCATCATCGTGCTCGGCGAGGTCGTCCTCGCCGCGGTGCAGGCGGTGGCGGGCGCGCTGGGGCACGGGATGGGGCTCGACCTCGCCGGCGTCGTCGTCGGTGGCCTGCTCATCGTCTACGCGCTGTGGTGGATCTACTTCAAGCGCGACCACCTCGAGCTGTTCGAGGGGCCGTTCCGGCACAACCTCACCGCCGGCTACGGGCACTACCTCGTCTTCGTCTCGGTGGCGGGCACGGGGGCCGCGCTCGCGGCGTCGGTGGACGTCGCGACCCACGAGTCCCATGCGAGCGTCCGGTTCGTCGCCGTGGCGCTCGCGGTCGCGGTCTCCCTCTACGTGCTCGTCCTGGGGGCGCTGCACAGCGTCGTCGACGGTGACCGCGGTCAGCTGCGCCTCGCGGCCGTCGTCGCCGCCCTGACGCTGGCCGTGGCGCTGGTGTCGCCCTCCATCGGGCTGTCGGTGGCCGGGACCGGGCTCGTCCTCGCGCTGTCGGTGGCCGAGCACGTGTGGAGCACGCGCGGGGCGCCCGCGGCCGGGAGCCTGCGGTGAGGGTCAGTCGACGTGGCGCAGCAGGCCGGTGTCGACGTCGTAGACGAAGCCCGCCACCTGCGTGCCCTCGGCGATGAGCGGGTGCGAGCGGACCTTGGCGAGGTCCTCTCGCAGCGCGCGCTCCTGGTCGGCGATGGCGTGGAAGACCATCCACGACGCGTCCTTGCCCGCGCTCTCACCGACGCGCTCGCGCAGCTCGGCCTCGCTGTTGGACGCCATGGCGCACCGGGTGTGGGGGACGACGAGGATGCGGTCGACGTTGAGCAGGTGGGTGGCGAGGACGAGCGCCTCGAGGGCCTCGGAGGCCACGCGGCCGCCGGGGTTGCGGAAGATCTTCGCGTCGCCGGGCTTGAGGCCGACGAGCCCCAGGGGGTCGATGCGCGAGTCCATGCACGTGACGATGGCGACGCCGGCCCGGGCGATGCCGTCGAAGCCGGCCATCTCGAACCGCGCCGCGTAGTCGCGGTTGGCTGCGACGAGATCCTCGAAACCGGCTGGGGCGGAAGCGTTCTGGGTCACTGTCGTTGTCTCCTCGTTCACTCGAGTCCGGGCCGCCTGCCGATGGTGAAGGCCACCGGCTTGCTCACCTCGGCGAAGAAGTCGTTGCCCTTGTCGTCGACGACGATGAAGGCCGGGAAGTCCTCGACGTCGATCTTCCAGACGGCCTCCATGCCGAGCTCCTCGTACTCGAGGACCTCGACGTGCTTGATGCAGTCCTGGGCGAGCCGGGCCGCGGGGCCGCCGATCGAGCCGAGGTAGAAGCCGCCGTGCGCGGCGCACGCGTCGGTGACCTGCGTGCTGCGGTTGCCCTTGGCGAGCATGACCTTGCTGCCGCCGGCCGCTTGGAACTGGTCGACGTAGGAGTCCATCCGGCCGGCCGTCGTCGGTCCGAAGGAGCCCGACGGCATGCCCTCGGGCGTCTTGGCCGGTCCCGCGTAGTACACCGGGTGGTCCTTGAGGTACTGCGGCATCGGCTCGCCCGCGTCGAGGCGTTCCTTGATCTTGGCGTGCGCGATGTCGCGCGCGACGACGAGCGGGCCGGTCAGCGACAGCCGCGTCTTGACCGGGTGCCTCGACAGCTCGGCGAGGATGTCGTCCATGGGCTGGTTGAGGTCGACCTTGACGACGACGTTGCGGCTGGTCGAGCTGACCCCGACCGCGTCGTCCTCGTGGTCGCCGAGGTCCACCGAGCCGGCGTCGGGCAGGAAGCGCGCCGGGTCGGTCTCGAGCTGCTCGATGAAGACCCCCTCGGGCGTGATCCTGCCGAGGCACTGACGGTCTGCCGAGCAGGAGACGGCGATGGCCACCGGCAGGCTCGCACCGTGGCGGGGCAGGCGCACGACGCGGACGTCGTGGCAGAAGTACTTGCCGCCGAACTGGGCACCGATGCCGAACTGCCGGGTCAGCTCGAGCACCTTCTCCTCGAGCTCGGTGTCGCGGAAGGCGTGGGCCGTCATGGAGCCCTGCTTGGGCAGGGTGTCGAGGTACTTGGCCGACGCGTACTTGGCTGTCTTCAGGGCGAACTCGGCGCTCGTCCCGCCGATGACGATGGCCAGGTGGTACGGCGGGCACGCGGCGGTGCCGAGCGACCGGAGCTTCTCGTCGAGGAAGCGCATCATGGCCTCCTCGTTGAGGATCGCCTTGGTCTCCTGGTAGAGGAAGCTCTTGTTCGCCGAGCCGCCGCCCTTGGCCATGAAGAGGAACTTGTACGAGGTCTCGTGGCCCACGGCGGTGTCGGCGTAGAGCTCGATCTGCGCGGGGAGGTTCGAGCCGGTGTTCCTCTCCTCCCACATGGTCAGCGGCGCCATCTGCGAGTAGCGCAGGTTGAGACGCGTGTACGCGTCGCGGACGCCCTCGGCGACGGCGCGCTCGTCGGTGCCGGGCGTGAGGACGTGCTGGCCACGCTTGCCCATGACGATCGCCGTGCCGGTGTCCTGGCACATCGGCAGCACACCACCCGCCGCGATGTTGGCGTTCTTGAGCAGGTCGAGGGCGACGAACCTGTCGTTGTTGCTCGCCTCGGGGTCATCGAGGATGCTGCGCAGCTGCTGCAGGTGGGCCGGGCGCAGGTAGTGGGCGATGTCGTGCATCGCGGTCTCGGTGAGCAGGCGCAGGGCCTCGGGCTCGACCTCGAGGAAGGTCCGGCCACCGGGTCCCTCGACGGTGCGCACTCCCTCGGTGGTGAGGAGGCGGTACGGCGTCTCGTCCGCGCCGATGGGAAGCAGGTCCTCGTACTGGAAGTCGCTCACTCTTTCTCCTGTGCACCCGGCCGCCCACCGGCCTCGTGCGGGCGGACTCCGGCGGCACCACGGTAGCGCGGGGGCACGGGGAGCCGTCGGGGGGTGTCACCGCAGCGGGCTGGGGTCGGGTGTGGCGGGTTCCGCTGCTGTCGGACCCGTCCGAGCGGGTACGTGCCGGGCGTGGGCCGACATCCTCCGCGTGGCACGGGCGACGTGCGGCTGCGTAACACTTCGGCAAGAAGTGTTGACAGTTGTGGCGCACGTCACTGTTGTGGTGTTGGGTGAGAGGGACGGACGGATGGGGCTGTGGCCCCGTCAGCCAGCCGGTGGTCACGCCGGAATCCTGTGGAACACCGGTCTCCAGCGCGGCCGGTCAGCGTGGGGCCGATGACGCCCCCAAGCCTTCCGAGAAGGAGCAGGAATGTTGAACCGAAAGGCAGGGCTCACGGCCCTGATCGGCATCACCGTCGCGGGCCTCGCCTCAGGCTGCCTGTCGTCGAACTCGGGCTCCGGGCCCAACGCCGGTCCCGCCAGCGGCCCGGGCAAGAGCACGATCGAGGTCATGTACGGCCTCGGACCGGACACCGAGCCGGGCTTCAAGGCCGACGTGTCTGCTTGGGCGGCGCAGAACAAGATCACCGTGAAGTTCACCAAATCGGCATCATGGGACACCGAGATCCGCACCAGGGTCCAGGGTGGGAACGCGCCGGACGTCGGTCTCTTCCCCCAGCCGGGCCTCATGTGTGACCTGGCCAAGCAGAAGAAGCTGGTCCCGTTCGACGACGCGACCGTCGCCACCGACAAGGAGACGCTCGTCCCGGGCTTCGTCCAGGCCGGCACCTGCGCGGACGGGAAGGTCTACGGCCTGCCCAACGAGGTGAGCGTCAAGAGCATCCTGTGGACCGACGCGCCCGCCTTCAAGGCGGCCGGGCTCAGCGCCCCTGCAACGTTGGACGACCTGCTCACGCTGACCCAGAAGATCAAGTCCGAGGGCAAGACCCCATGGTGCATCGCGGCCGAGTCCGGGCAGGCGACGGGGTGGCCCATCACCGACTGGATCGAGGACCTCGTCCTGCGCATCGCCGGACCTGACAACTACGACAAGTGGGTCAAGGGCGAGCTGAAGTTCAACAGCCCGGAGATCAAGCCGGCATGGGAGTACTTCCAGAAGATCGCCTTCGGCGACGGCTACGTCCGGGGCGGCACGAAGTCCATCGTCGCCACGAACTTCCAGACCGGCGGCAACGCGCTGTTCAGCAACCCCCCGGGCTGCTACCTGTTCAAGCAGGCGACGTTCGTGGCCAACAAGGGCGGCTTCCCCGACTCCGTGATCTCCAAGCTGGACACCGAGACCGCGCCGCTGCCTTTCCCGGCCAAGACGGCAGGCGACAACCCGGTCCTCGTCGCCGGTGACATCGTCGCAGCCTTCAACAACGACCCGAACTCGCTCAAGCTGCGCAACTTCATCGCCAGCAAGGAGAACGGCACCCAGCAGGCCAAGAACGGCGCCTTCTCGCCGCACAAGACGGCCGACGTGTCGCTGCTGCCGAACAAGACCCTGCAGACGATCGCCACCAACGTGCTCTACAAGGCGACCGCGGCCCGCTTCGACGGCTCCGACTCCATGCCGGCCAAGGTGGGTGCCGGGACCTTCTGGACCGAGCCGGTCAAGTGGCTCTCGGGCCAGCAGGACCTCGACACCACGCTCAACAACATCGACGACAGCTTCCCGAAGACCGGCAGCTGACGCCGCCTTACCGCGGGGGTGACCGACCGGTCGCCCCCGCGGTCGACAGCGCATTCTCCCAACAGAGAGAGGAAGTGCCATGGCCATCAAGATCGTGAACGCGGTGATCGCGATCATCGGCGGGATCGGCGGCGCCATCATCATCTTCTGGATCCTCAACAAGCTGGCCGAGTCGCTCAAGGGCCGCTGGGAGGACCGCGTCAAACCGTGGATGTTCGCCGGGCCCGCGATCCTCGCGATCACGGTGTACCTGATCTACCCCGCGATCGTCACGATCCAGTACAGCTTCGCCAACGAGGACTCCACGGCCTACGTCGGGTTCAAGAACTACGGGGACGTCCTGACCGACAAGACGTTTCTGCAGGTGCTGTTCAACAACGTCCTGTGGATCGTCATCGTCCCGGCCCTGACCGTGGTGCTGGGCCTCGGGGTGGCCGTGCTGGCCGACCGGCTCAGGCCGCGCGGTGAGAAGGCTGCCAAGACCTTCATCTTCCTGCCGATGGCGATCAGCATGGTCGGGGCCGCCACCATCTGGCGCACCATCTACGACTACCAGCCGCCAGGCACTCCGCAGACCGGGCTGCTCAACGCCTTCCTGGGCCTGTTCAACAAGGCGCCGGTCTTCTGGTATGGGCAGAGCACGCTGCACTTCAACAGTCTGCTGCTCATGATCATCCTCATCTGGACCCAGGTCGGGTACTCGATGGTGCTGCTCTCCGCGGCCATCAAGGGCGTCCCCGAGGACACCGTCGAGGCTGGGCGCATCGACGGAGCCGGCGAGCGGCGGATCTTCTTCAGCATCATCGTCCCTCAGATCTGGCCGACGGTGATCACGGTGTTCATCACGGTCCTCATCGGTGTCATGAAGGTGTTCGACGTCGTCTACGTGACGACCAACGGCGCCTACGACACCGACGTCATCGCACGGCGCTTCTACGACGAGCTCTACACGCAGGGCAACAACGGCTACGCGGCCACCATTGTCGTGATCCTGCTGCTTGCCGTCATCCCGATCCTCATCTACCAGGTCCGCCACTTCAGGGCCGAGGAGGCAGCACGATGACCACGACGCTCCAGCCAGGCACCGGCGCACCCGCCGACGAGCCGCAGCTCCTGCGCCAGAGCAAGCCCGGTGCCGGCACGGGGTCAGCGAACTGGCCGGTCCGCATCGGAGTGCTCGTCCTCTGCATCGCGTGGATGATCCCGGCCCTCGGGATGCTCGTCAACTCGTTCCGTCCACGTGACGAGCAGTTCGCCTCGGGCTGGTGGACCGCGTTCTTCAACCCGTTCGGCTCGGCGTGGACGGTGCAGAACTACAGCACGGTCCTGACCTCGGACGCGGCCGGCATCCCGATGGCCCAAGCGTTCCTCAACAGCCTCATCGTGGCGCTGCCGGCGACGGTCATCCCCATCCTCATCGCAGCGTTCGCGGCGTACGCGTTCACGTTCATGCAGTGGAAAGGCCGCGACGTCGTCTTCGTCATCATCGTGGGCCTGCTCGTCGTGCCCAACCAGGTGGCCTTCGTCCCCCTGGTCAAGCTCTACTCGGGCCTCGGCCTCAACGGCACCTTCATCGCGGTCTGGCTGGCGCACATCGGGTTCGGCATGCCGTTGGCCGTCTACATCCTGCGCAGCTACATGTCCGGCCTGCCCACCGCGGTGATCGAGTCGGCGAAGATCGACGGTGCGAGCCACTTCACGACGTTCTGGCGGCTCATCATGCCGATGTCGACGCCCGCACTGGCGTCATTCGCGATCTTCCAGTTCCTCTGGGTCTGGAACGACCTCCTCGTGGCGCTGATCTTCCTCGGTCGTGGCGACAACACCGTCGCCACCGTGGCGCTGCAGGGCCTGCAGGGCCAGACCGGAGCAGGACGGGAGCTCATCCCTGCAGCCGGATACGTGACGATCATCGTCCCGATCCTCGTCTTCCTCTCGCTGCAGCGGTACTTCATCCGCGGCATGACCTCCGGGGCCGTCAAGGGCTGAGGCCGACCCCCGCAGCCCTGTCGTCGCCGGCGCCCGGGACCCCGCTCAGGCTGTCTCTTATACACATCTCCGAGCCCACGAGACGGAGCTACATCTGGGGGGGGGTGTTCTGGTTGGGAGAGAGGGGGGGGGGGGGGGGGGGG
>NZ_JBPGXG010000047.1:0-28661 GCF_056755255.1 Monashia sp. HAY1-5C
GCCCGAGCGGCAGCGCGAGGTCCTCGTGCTGCGCTACTACGCCGACCTGTCCGAGGCGCAGATCGCCCGGGCCCTCGAGATCTCCGCCGGCGCCGTCAAGACGCACGCCCACCGCGGGCTGAGCGCGCTGCGCCGCACCATCGACCCCACGGAGCCGTCATGAACACCGACCCGAACCGTCGTCCCGGTGACCCCGCACGCGACCCGTCCGGCGACCCGTCCGGGCGCGCTCGCACCTCCGGGGCCGAGGACGCCGTCGCGATCGGGGCCGCGCTCCGCCCCGTGGAGGACCGGCTGCGCCGCGGCCTGGCGACCGAGTCGCGCACCATCACGCCGCACGACCGGCTCGGGGCGATCCTCGCCGAGGCGCACGGCGAGACCGCCCGCGCGGCCGGCGCCGGGGGCCCGAACCGTCCCGGTCGCCCGCACCGCTGGCTCGTCCCGGTCGCGGCCGCCGCGGCCGCCGTCCTCGTCGCCGGGGGCGTCTGGGCCGCGGTGCGTGGCGCCGACCGGACGCCGCCCGTGGCGGGGCCACCCCCGACGGCCATCGCCTCGACCACCGCGCCGACGCAGCGCAGCACCCCCTCCGCGTCGCAGCCGTCGAGCATCCCGACCCAGACTGCGCAGGGACCGACGTCCCAGCCGGCACCACCGGTCACCACCCGCGCGAGCGTCCCGGTCTACTACGTCGGCCCGATCATCCTCACCGACACCTTGCAGTACCACCCGCCGCGGCTCTTCCGTGAGTTCGTCCGCACCTCCGTCACGACGCCCACCGGGCCCGAGGCGCGCGCGCTCGCGGCGCTGAAGCTCGCCATGGGCAAGGCGCCCTCGTCGTCGGCGTACATCTCACCGTGGGCCGGCGTGAGCCCGGTGTCGGTGACGCTCGACGGCTCCGGCCGGATCGTCGTGACGCTGTCCGGGGGCCTGCCGAGCGGGTCGGCGGCGTTGGCCGACCTCGCCGTGCAGCAGCTCGTCTGGACGGCTCAGGCCGGCGTCGGCCAGGGCACCAAGCCGGTCGTCCTCGTCGTGGAGGGCGGCGGCGACGTCGCGCCGGGGATGCCCTCGGGCCAAGCGCACCAGCGCCCGGGCGACGCCATGGGCGTGTACGACACCCTCGCCCCGCTGTGGGTCGACGAGCCCGCTCGCGGCGACACGGTCAAGGCCGGTCAGCCGATCACCGTCAAGGGCGTCGCGAGCACCTTCGAGGCCAACGTCGAGTGGCAGCTGCTCCGTGGAGGCGCGGTCGTCGCCACAGGCAGCACGACGGCGGACGCGGGGGCGCCGCAGCGCGGGTCGTACTCGTTCCGCACCAAGGCCGTGCCGGCGGGCGACTACGTCGTGCGCGTCCTCGAGTCGAGTCCCAAGGACGGGTCGCCCGACGCCGAGCAGCGCATCCCGTTCACCGTCCGCTGACCGTCGAGACGCCACGTTCGGCGGCCTGCCTTACGTCGAGAGGCCAAGAACGTCCCGGTGACTCAGCGCCAGCGGGACCGCGCGAGGAGGACGGCGAGGGCGGCCGGGCCGGCCGACGACGAGCGCAGGATCGTCGGCCCCAGCCGTACCGGCCTCGCCCCGGCGTCGACCAGCGCGTCCAGCTCGCGGCCGGTGATGCCGCCCTCGGGGCCCACGACGACGAGCACGTCCCCGCCGTCCGGCAGGTCGACGCACGCGAGCGGTTCGGTGGCGTCCTCGTGGAGCACGAGGACGAGGGCCGACGCCCGGGCCCGCGCGACGAGTCCGGACAGACCGACGTGCCCGGCGGTCACCGGGATGCGGGCGCGCCGGGACTGCTTGGTGGCCCGGGCGACGACCGCGGCCCACTTGGCCTGCGACTTGGCGGCGCGGTCCCCGCGCCAGACGACGACCGACCGTTCGGCCTGCCACGGCACCACCTCGTCGACGCCGAGCTCGGTGGCCGCCTCGATCGCCTGCTCGTCGCGGTCCCCCTTGGCGAGCGCCTGGACGAGGACCAGGCGCGGGTCCGGCGCGGGCTCGTCGACGACCTCGACGACGGTGCCGGCCACCTCCGACCGGTCGACGTGCGTCACCTCGAGCAGGGCGCGCCGGCCGCGGCCGTCGGCGACGTAGCACCGCTCCCCCGCCCGGAGGCGCACGACGGTCGCCGCGTGCCGGCCCTCGTCGCCGGTGAGGACGAGCGTCGAGCCGGCCGCGGCACGGGCCACCGCGTCGGGGTCGCCGAGGAAGAGCTGGTGCGTCACTGCGCCATCCTGCCGCAGCAGGACGGGGCCGCGCCTCCGGTCACTTCTCCTTGAACGCGTCGCGCAGCTTGCCGAAGAGGCCCTTGTTGACGGGCGCGAGCCGGCCCTCGGGGCGCTCCTCGCCGCGGAGTGCGGCGAACTGCCGCAGGAGGTCCTGCTGCTCCTCGGTCAGCTTCGTCGGGGTCTGGACCGTGGCGTGGACGAGCAGGTCGCCGCGTCCGCCGTGGCGCAGGTGGGTGACGCCGAGGCCGCGGAGGGTGAGGACGTCACCGCTCTGGGTGCCGGCCTTGATCTCGAGGTCCTGCATGCCGTCGAAGGTCGACAGCTTGATCGTCGTCCCGAGCGCCGCCGCCGCCATGGGCAGCTCGACGCTGCAGTGCAGGTCGTCCCCGCGCCGGGTGTACGCGTCGTGGTTGAGCACGCGGACCTCGACGTAGAGGTCGGCGCGGGGGCCGTTGCCGGGGCCGACCTCGCCCTCGCCGGTCAGCTGGATGCGCGTGCCGGTGTCGACGCCGGCCGGCACCTTGAGCTTGAGCGTGCGACGGGTGCGGACCCGGCCGTCGCCGGAGCAGTCGTGGCACGGGTCGGTCAGGGTCGAGCCGAAGCCCTGGCAGTTGACGCAGGGGCGCGAGGTCATGACCTGGCCGAGGAAGCTGCGCTGCACCTGCTGGATCTCGCCGGCACCGTGGCAGATCGGGCAGGACTGCCGGCCGGTCCCCGGCTCGGCGCCGTCACCACCGCAGCGGCTGCAGCCGACCGCGGTGTCGAGGGCGAGCTCCTCCTCGGACCCGAAGACGGCCTTGGCGAGGTCGATGTCGAGGCGTACGAGGGCGTCCTGCCCGCGCTGGACCCGCGGACGGGGACCGCGGGCACCGGTCGCACCGGCGCCGAAGAACGCGTCCATGACGTCGCTGAAGGAGAACCCCGCCCCGGCGCCGTAGCCGGCGCCCCCACCGGTGGCGAAGGGGTCCGAGCCCATGTCGAACTGGCGGCGCTTCTGCGGGTCGGACAGGACGTCGTAGGCCTGCGAGACCCGTTTGAACTCCTCCTCGGCCTCCGGCCCGGGGTTGACGTCGGGGTGCAGCCGGCGCGCGAGCCTGCGGTACGCCTTCTTGATCTCCTCCTGGCTCGCGTCGCGGGAGACGTCGAGGACGGCGTAGTAGTCGTTCAAGCGGGTGTTCCTTCGGTTCCGTGGGTGCGGTCGTCGGGTCGTGGGGTGGCGTGGGGTGTGGGGTCGCTCGGGCTCGGGTCAGGGTCGGTCGTGGTCGGGTCAGGTGGAGCGGTTGTCGTCGAGGATCTCGGACACGTAGCGCGCCACGGCCCGCACGGACGCCATGGTGGTCGGGTAGTCCATCCGGGTGGGGCCGAGGACGCCGAGGCTCGCGATGCGCTCGGTGCCCGACCCGTACCCCATCGAGACCAGCGAGGTGGTCTGGAGGCCGGAGACCGGGTTCTCCGAGCCGATCCGGACCGACACGAGCTCGGGGTCGTCGCCGAGCTGGCCGAGCAGGCGCAGCAGGGTCACGTGCTCCTCGAGGGCCTCGAGGATCGGGCCGATGGTGCGGGCGAAGTCCGAGCCCGCGCGCGCGAGGTTGGCCTGGCCGGCGAGGACGACGCGCTCCTCGCGCTCCTCGGCGAGCAGGTCGGTCAGGGCGGACACGACCGCTTCGGTCGCCTCGCGGTCGGTGTCCGCGGCCTCCTCGACGAGCCGGCGCAGCTGCGTCGCGGCGACGGTGAACGGCACACCGGCGGACACCTCGTTGATGCGCGTGCGCAGGGCCGCCACGAAGACCTCGCCGTCGGCGTCCGCCAGCGGGCGACCGGCGTCGACGACGCGCTGCTCGACGCGTCCGGTGTTGACGATGAGCACGGCCATGACGTGCGTCGCACCGACGGGCACGAGCTCGACGTGGCGCACCGTCGAGCGCGTCAGCGACGGGTACTGCATGACGGCGACCTGGCGGGTCAGGCCGGCGAGGAGGCGGACGGTGCGGTCGACGACGTCGTCGAGGTCCACGGCGCCCTCGAGGAACTGCGTGATGGCGCGCCGCTCGCCCGCGCCGAGGGGCTTGATAGCGCTGAGCCGGTCGACGAACAGGCGGTAGCCGGCGTCGGTGGGCACGCGTCCGGCCGATGTGTGCGGCGCGTGGATCAGGCCCTCCTCCTCGAGCTGGGCCATGTCGTTGCGCACGGTGGCGGCGCTGACGCCGAGGTGGTGCCGGTCGACGAGCGCCTTGCTGCCGACGGGCTCGGACGTCTGGACGTAGTCCTGGACGATGGCGCGCAGCACCATGAGCTTGCGCTCCTCGCTCATCCGACCTCCTCGCGTCTCGGTGGTCTCGTCGGTCTCGTCCGGTCTCGTCCCGTCGCGTCCGCCTCGTCAGCAGGCCCCGGCGATGAGCCCTCGGACCCTTGGCACTCTCGGCGAACGAGTGCCAATTCTACGTCGAGTCGGACCAACCGCCGAACCTCCGTCCCACCGTATGCCGCCCGGAGCGGCGCGCCGGGCGGCATCCGGCGGCCGGAGGGCCTAGCCTCGGACGCCGTGTGCCCCCTCCCCCCGATCGACCGATACGGCTCCGACGTCCTCGGCGGCGACTGGCGTGCTCCCCGCGGTGGTCGCTCGACGCCGATGCCCGCCGAACCGGATCTCGTCGTCGAGGAGGTGGAGACCGGCTGGGTGGGCGCCGTCGTCCGCGTCGAGAAGGCGGGCGGCATGCACGTCGTGCACCTCGAGGACCGGCGCGGCCGGACCAAGGGCTTCCCGCTCGGTCCGGGGTTCCTCGTCGACGGACGCCCGGTCACGTTGACGCCCCCGACGGCCGCCGCGACGGCCGCCCTCGCCGACGCCCGCCGCGCCACCGCGCGCACCGCGAGCGGGTCGGTGGCCGTGCAGGGCGCGCGCGCCCGGGTCGCGAGCGGGTCGCGGATCTACGTGGAGGGGCGCCACGACGCCGAGCTCGTGGAGAAGGTGTGGGGTGACGACCTGCGGGTCGAGGGCGTGGTCGTGGAGCTCATGGACGGGGTGGACGACCTCGCCG
Source organism: Monashia sp. HAY1-5C (assembly GCF_056755255.1). Lineage (NCBI taxonomy): Bacteria > Bacillati > Actinomycetota > Actinomycetes > Micrococcales > Intrasporangiaceae > Intrasporangium > Monashia sp. HAY1-5C. The sequence continues at coordinate 5,264 of NZ_JBPGXG010000047.1, forward strand.
CGATCATCGCCGAGTTCCGGCCCGGGCCCGGGCGACGGCTCGGGGTGCTCGTCGACCACCTCGTGCCGGGCACCAAGGAGGCGCGCATCGTCGAGCAGGCCCGGTCGCTACCGGGGCTGTCCGGGCACGTCAAGGTCCTCGGCCACCCGTACGTCGACGTGTGGCAGTCGGTGCGGCCGGAACGGCTCGGCTGGCAGCAGTGGCCGGTCATCCCGCGGGGCACGTCGTGGAAGCACGGCATCTGTGCCGAGCTGGGCTGGGCCCACTCGACGCAGGCCGACATCGCCAACGCCTGGAAACGCATCCTCGGCACGGTACGCAGCTACGCCGACCTCGAGCCGGCGCTGCTCGCCAGCGTGGAGGAGCTCATCGACTTCGTCACGGAACCCGGCGCCTGACGCGGCCGCGCCGGCTCCCGGGCCCCCGCGTCACCAGCGCAGGTAACCCTGGACGTCGACCTTGAGGTAGGCGGCCGCGGAGGTCTTGACCCGCACCGAGCCGTCGAGTCCGACCGGCACGAGGACGGTGTTGGTCACGGTCCGGCCCGACGCGAACTTGACCGTCGCATAGGGCGTCTCGGCCGAGCCGCTCGGATAGGCGGTGACGTACCCGGCCGCGGTCGGTGACGCGACGGTGACGGTCAGGAGCGCCGCCCGGACGCCGGAGGCGGGGACGCCGGCCTTGCCGACGACGGGTACGAGGGGTGCCTGCCCTGCCGCGACCCGTCCGACGGGGTAGCCGAGGCCGGTCTGGCTGTCCAGGATGCGCGTCGGCCCGAGCGCCACCTGGTCGGCCCCGGTCGGCAGCCAGCCCACGACGTCGACGAGGACGTCGGTCTGGGCGGTGGAGTGGATCGTCACCGCACCGTTGGTGCCGAGGCGTGCCTCGACGAGACCCGTGGCGGCGCCGGCGGCCTCGTACCGCAGCTGGGGCGCGGCAGGGCGCGTCGTGCCGGCGGGCCACGTGGTGAGCCATCCGGCGGTCGTCGGGGTCGCGGCGGACACGTCGAGCAGCACCGCGGCGGCCCCGGTCGCCGGGATCCCGGCCTTGCCCGCGAGCGGCAGCGTCAGCGTGCCGCCGGCGGCCAGCCGGGCCTTGGGGGCGCCGAGGCCGGTGCGGGTGTCGAGGACCCGCGTCGGGGCGCCTCCGGAGACGTAGCCCCCCGTGGGCGACCACCCGACGAGGTCGGCCGACAGGTCCGTGGTCGCCGACGTGTAGAGCCGGACACGGCCGTCGGTGCCGACCTTGCTCAGCACGAGGGTGGTCGTCACCCCTCCTGCGGCGTACGAGACCGCCCGGGAGCCGGGCTGGGTCGTGCCGTCGGCGTGCGCCGTGAGGTAGCCGGCGGCGCCCGGGGCGGTGGTGTTGACGTTGAGCAGGACGGCGTCGACGCCGGTCGCGGGGACGCCCGCACGGCCGGTGACCTGGACCGTGACCGCCTTGCCCGCCTGCACCTTGGCCACGGGAGCGCCGACCCCGGTGCGGGTGTCGAGCAGCCTGGCCGGCGCGGAGACCTGCCAGGCACGGGTGTCGGTGGCCACCGTGGGACCCTGGTCCTTGAGGTGGATGAAGCCCTTGGGCCATCGTCCACCGGTGAGCGTCATCCGGCGCCAGCGGAAGTCCCCGCCCCAGTTGTCCTCGGAGACGATGATGTCCGAGGCCGACAGGACCTGCTCGACGTAGGCGACGTGGCCGGTCGAGGAGTACGACGTGTCCCACCACGCGACCGACCCGACGGCCGGGCTCGTGTTCGTCTGCGCGGGGAACGAGGGGCCCCAGTTCGAGGCGTTACCGCTCAGGCTCGCCGGCTTCGTGTTCGGCAACCCGTTCTGCACGAGCCGGTAGGCGACGTAGTTGGTGCAGTTGTGGCCGGTGGACTGGCGCCACCAGCTCGTCGCGGCGTTCTCCTTGTAGCCGGCGTTCGGGTACCCGGCGGCCGCGCAGGGGTCGTAGCCCGTGCAGAGGACGATCCACTCGGCCGAGCGGGCCGGGGCCGCCAGCCCGACGCTCGTCAGGGTCGTCGCGAGCGCCGCGACGAGGACGGCCACGCGTCGACGCCACGGGCGCAGGGGTCGTGTCGTCGCCGCCACCGGGTCTCCCGTCCTCGCCGTCATGCTCCACGCAATCTAGGACACAGGACTCACCGCGTCTCACAAATCCCAGAATTCCCACGCGACACGCGGGCCGGAATGCACGCGTTCCGGACCGTCGCGTGCTAGACGGCGGCCGACGTCAGGGCCGGCGGTGGCGGCGCCCCCGCGCGACGACACGGTCGATGACGCGCTGCTTGAACGGCGTGAAAGGTGGGCGGACGACGGCGGTCGTGTCGGGCGTCGTCGGGGTCTCGAGCACGGCCTTGGCATGCGAGAAGAGCTCGACGGACCGCTCACCGTGGTACGCGCCGTTGCCGCTCGCGCCGACCCCGCCGAAGGGCAGCCCGTGGACCGCCATGTGCGCGAGCGGCAGGTTGACACCGAGGGCGCCGGACGACGTCTCGCGCACGAAGCGTCGGCGCACGTCCGCGTCGGCGGTGAAGACGTAGAGCGCGAGCGGCTTGTCGCGCTCGGTGATCACCTCGATCGCCTCGTCGAGGCCCGAGACCTCGACGAGGGGCAGCACCGGCCCGAAGATCTCCTCCTGCATGACCGGGTCGTCGAGGCAGACGCCGTCGAGGACCGTCGGGGCCAGGTAGCGGCTGCCGGCGTCGGACTCCCCGCCCAGGACGACCCGCTCGGTGTCGACCAGCGCGTGGAGCCGCGCGAAGTGCCGGTCGTCGACGATGCGGCCGTACTCCGCGGACCTCGCTGGGTCGGTCCCGAAGGACTCCCGGAGCGCGTCGGCGAGCCTGGGCACGAGCGCGTCGAGCGTGGCCCGGGTGCCGAGGACGTAGTCCGGGGCGACGCACGTCTGCCCCGCGTTCGTGAACTTCCCCCAGACGATGCGTCGGGCCGCGACGAGCAGGTCGGCGTCCTCGTGGACGTAGGTCGGCGACTTGCCGCCGAGCTCGAGCGTCACCGGTGTGAGGTGCCGGGCCGCCGCCTCGAGGACGATGCGGCCGACGGAGCCGTTGCCGGTGTAGAAGATGTGGTCGAAGCGCTCGGCCAGCAGGGCGGTCGTCTCCGGGACCCCGCCCTCGACGACGTGCACGGCCGACGCGTCGAGGTGGCGGGGCAGCAGCCGGGCGAGCACCCGCGAGGTGGCCGGCGCCACCTCGCTCGGCTTGAGCACGGCCGCGTTCCCCGCCGCGAGCACACCGACGAGCGGGGCGAGCAGCAGCTGCACCGGGTAGTTCCAGGGCGCGATGACGAGGACGACGCCGAGCGGCTCTCGCACGACCCGGGCGCGGCCGGGCATGACCGAGAGCGGCACGGGCACGCGGCGCGGCCGCAGCCACGAGCGCAGGTGCCGCAACGTGTGGTCGATCTCCTCGACGACGAACCCGAGCTCGGTGACCCAGGCCTCCGTCGGGTTCTTGGCCAGGTCCTGGCGTAGGGCGTCCGCGAGCTCGTCCTCGTGGTCCACGATCATCGCCCGTAGGGCCCGCAGCTGCTCGACCCGCCAGGCGTACGGCTTGGTCCGACCGCTGCGGAAGGCCGCCCGGGCCGATGCGACGACCCCGCGCACGTCCGCTCCCCCGGCCGGGGCGCCGGGGTCGGACGGGGCGCGGTCGGTGGGCGCGGTCTGCGTCATGGGGTCCATCCTCGTGGGTCGTCGGGTCGTCGGTCGGTGACCTGTCGTGCGGTCCGGGTCCCGGCGTCGACGCTCAGGCCGCGAGCAGCCGGTGCACGACGGTGTCGGCGAGCAGCCGCCCGCGCCGCGTCAGCACGACGCGTCCCCGGGAGACCGCCGCGACGCCGTCGACGAGCCCGTCGGCGACGAGCCCGGCCACGGCGGCGCGTCCCGATCCTCGCAGGTCCGCCACGGGCAGTCCCTCGACGAGACGTGTGCCGAGGAGCACACGCTCGTCATGCCGCTGCTCGTCGTCGAGGACCTCGCGGGCCGCGGCGGGCGACTGCCCGGTGGCGAGCCGCTGGGCGTAGGCGCTCGGGTGCTTGACGTTCCACCACCGGACGCCACGGACGTGGCTGTGGGCCCCGGGGCCGATGCCCCACCAGTTCGTGCCGGCCCAGTAGGCGATGTTGTGGCGGCAGCGGTGCTGCTCGTCGCGGGCCCAGTTGCTCACCTCGTACCAGCCGAACCCGGCGGCCGAGAGCAGCTCGTCGGCCAGCTCGTACTTGTCGGCCTCGTCGTCGTCCTCTGGGGCCGGGACGACGCCGCGACGGACCTGCGCAGCCAGCCGCGTGCCCTCCTCGACGACCAGGGCGTAGGCCGAGACGTGGTCCGGCTCGAGGGCCACGGCGGTCTCCAGGCTCGTGCGCCAGTCGTCGAGGGACTCCCCCGGCGTGCCGTAGATGAGGTCGACGCTGACCTGCAGCCCGGCCGCCCGCGCCCCCGCCACCGCGCGGGCCACGTTGACGGGGTCGTGGGTGCGGTCGAGGGTGCGCAGCACGTGGGGAACCGCCGACTGCATGCCGACGGAGACGCGCGTGAAACCGCCGGCGGCGAGCTCGGCGAGCGACTCGGGCGTCACCGAGTCGGGGTTGGCCTCGGTCGTCACCTCGGCGTCCGCGGCCAGGCCGAACCGGTCGCGGATGCCGGCGAGGAGGCGGACGAGGTCGCGGCTGCGCAGCATCGTGGGGGTGCCGCCGCCGACGAAGACCGTCGACACCGGCGGCGCGTCCGGGCCGAGGACGCCCGCCGCGAGGTCGAGCTCGCGCGTCGCGGCATCGGCATAGGAGTCCAGGCCGATGGAGGCCCCGGGACCGCCGAGCTCGGTGAGCGTGTAGGTGTTGAAGTCGCAGTAGCCGCAGCGGACCGAGCAGAACGGTACGTGGACGTAGACGCCGAGGTCGGTCGAGGCGAGCGAGGTGAGGGCGGACGCCGGCAGCTCGCCGGTCGGCGGAGCGGGGTCGCCGTCGGGCAGGGCTGAGGGCGGCATCCGGTCATTCTCGCACCGGCCCGGACGGTCAGGATCGACGCGCCTCGATGCGGTCGAGCTGCTCGGCGAGGAAGCGCCCCTCGTCCTCGACGTCGAAGGTGAACCCCGAGGCGAACGCCTGCTGGGTCCACCAGCCCTCCGGGTGCTCGACGTCGGAGCGGCTGCGCACTGCGGTGACCCGGTGGCCGCGGACGGCCGCGATGAGGTTCTCGTTCCGGGCCGTGTAGGCGTCGGGCCCGAGGACGACGACGTCCTTGGCGTCGCGGCAGAACATGAGGGAGAACAGGCCGCTGCCGGCGAAGCCCGCGACGGTGCGGGCGGCACGGAAGCGCGACACCTGCTCGCACAGGGCGTGGTCCTCGGGGTACATGACCTCGAATCCCCTTGCCCTGAAAAGCTCCTCGACCTGGGCCACGTTGTGGCAGGACCTCTTGAGCGCGGGCCTGCGCGACACGAACAGCCGCTCTGCACGGGGACGGTCGTCCGCGTCGCGGACGAGGTGGTCGCCGACGCGGTCCCACAGGCGCGCGATGTCCGGGTGGACGAAGCGTGGCAGGGAGAACATGCCCGTCGCCGTGTAGAGGCGCTCGGGCCGGCACGTGGTCGTGAAGACGTGGACGTCCTCGGCCGTGATGCCGAAGGCACCGAGGACCTCGTTCTCGAACGGCTGCAGCGCCATCGGCTCCCGGTCGTGCTGGAGGGTCAGGAGGACCTTGGCCTCCGGCTCGACCGCACGCACCTGCTCGAAGGCCCACAGCCGGCTCACCTGCTCGGTGAGCAGGTGGCCGAAGTGCCCCGGCCACTCCGAGTCGAGGTGGAACCAGGCGCCGGGAAGCGGGTCGGGGCTGCTGACGTCGCGGCGCACGACCCCGAACCGCGGGAACTTCTCGATGACGTAGATGTTGGCCATCCGCGTCATCCAGTTCTGCCGGAACGACTCCGGGTAGAGCAGGTGGTCCCGGGTGACGATCTGCCCACGCGCGCAGACGGCCTCGTCGTAGCGGCGCAGCACCATCTCGGGCACGCGGAACTCGGTCTGGACGTACGGGTCGCCGGCGCGGTTGACGACGTACTCGTTGGTGGCGCTCCACGTCACCGAGGGGAGGGACGCAAGCCGCTCCCCCAGCTCGGGTCGCGCCGCGAGAACCGCGTCGACCTCCTCCTCGCGCAGCTTCGGCGCGACGCGCGTGCTGTTGACGAGGCGGAGCACCTTGCTGTGCACGTGGACCTCCGCGAGACATCCCGCGAGCCCGAAGACGTCGCGCCGCTCCCACCCCTTCGACAGGTCGTCGACGAGGTCACGGGTGCGCGCCGCCTGGGCCTCGGCGACGAGCGACCAGAGGTCGCCCTCGTACGGGGGTTCCTCGGGGATGTTCTCGTTGGGCAGGGCGTCCCGGCCACGCTCGAAGCGCTCGGACCTCTGCGCCGGCTCGGCCGCGTCGCCACCGGGCACGAGTCGACGGGCGACGTACCAGCCGCCCTTGTCCAGGTGCATGAAGACGCGCTGGAAGAGGCGGGCCTGCTCGACGGCGGACGTGTCGGACGCGTCCACGACGACGTCGAACGGCCCCGCCACGGTGAGCCGCACGTGCACCGCGGAGGGTTCGTCATCGACGTGGACGCGGTGCACCGTGAGGTCGGGCCAGGCCCGCTCGAGGACGGAGGACCAGGCCTCCACGTCGGCGGCGCCGGTGACGACGACCCGACCGCCGGGCCGGCGCGACACGGCCTGGAGGACGAGCTGGAGGGCCTCGTAGTGCGGCCGGTTGACCGACCACGCCTCCTCGTCGGCGAGGGTGAGCAGGTCGCGGGCCGTGGGAGGCGCCCAGGCCCGCTCCTCGACGGCCTCCGTCGGGGCCGGCGTCGCGTCGGCAGGCGTCGCGTCCGCGAGCGTCGCGTCGGCCGCCGTCGATCCGGTCGGCGTCGTGCCGGCCGGCATCGCGTCGCCCACCTGCGGGGCCTCCGTTCCCGAGGCCCGGGACCCTCGCCGGCCGAGCACACGCATCCACTGCACGGGCACATCAAAGCATGGGGCCGGTCACGCGGCCGGGGAGGCCGTCAGCCCGAGTGCGTCGTGACGCCGTACCGCGCCCTGCTGGCGAGGGCCCACCGCGAGGCCGGCACCGACGCCGCCCCGACGAGGAGCATGAACCCGGCGAGCAGCAGCCACCCGGTCTGGCCCAGCGTGACGCAGAAGTACGTCACGACGGGTGGCCCCACCACGGACAGGACGCTGAACCCCAGGCCGGCGAAGCCCTGGTACTGGCCCTGGCGCTCGTGCGGCGCGAGACCCATCTGCAGACCCCACTGCCCGCCGGAGCCGATCATCTCGCCGACGACGTGCACGAGCGCTCCCACGACGAGGGCCGCGACAGCGAACCAGGCCGGACCCCGGTCGGCCAGCGCCACGACGGCGAAGCCGCCCGCGATCCAGCATGCGCCGCGGACCAGGGCGCGGGAGCCCGCCTCGACGGAGTCCGCACGCCGCGACAGGCGCACCTGGAAGAGCGCCACCGCCGCGGTGTTGATGACGAGCAGCACGGCGACCATGACCGGTGGGGCCGTGGTGCGCTGGGAGATGAACAGCGCCAGGCCGAGCTCCATGACGAAGAAGTGCAACGAGAACAGGCCGGTGAGGACCGTGACGACGACGAAGGGCCAGTCGCGCAGCACCGCCAGGCGAGGCTCGTCGGCGCCGCGGGCGTAGGGCGGCAGGTCCGGCAGACGCGTCGTGTTCCAGGCGGCGACGGCGGTGAAGACGGCGTTGAGGACGAAGACCGACACGTAGGCCCAGGGACGGTCGACGACGAGCGCGGCGCCGCCGAGGACCGAGCCCAGGCCGAGCGCCGTGTTCGTCACCGCGCGCAGGTACGCCTTGAAGAGGACGCCGCGGCCCCCGGTGGCGAGCTGGGCGACGACGCCCTGGTTGACGGCGCCGGCGCCCCGCTCGAAGAGGGTGAGCACGCCGAGGAGCACCGCGAGGGTCAACGGCGTGCGCGCGAACGCCGGCGGCGCGCTGAAGACCGCGGCCCCGGCCATGAGGACGGTGAGCACCCGGCGCGGGCCCCGGACGTCGCCGAGGTGCCCGGCGGGCACCTGCACGACGATGCCCACGACCGCGGCCACCGACATCGCCAGGGCCACCTCCGTGGCGGTGAAGCCGACCTGACGCGTGAAGTACAGGGCGCTCGTCGTCATCACCGCCCCGGCGCCGAACCGGTTGGCGAACGACCCGGCGGCAAGGATGCGGAGGTCGCGGTCGACCGGAATCCCCTTGCGTGTCAACGGTTCTGCCGCCACCCCTGCCGTCGCCATCATCCCACCCCTCGTCCCGGTTTATCTCGACGTCAAGATATCCGAGGGTGCCGGGGGCGGTGCAACCGGTTTCTCGTGGCCGCGCGGCCGTCCCGTAGGGTCGAGAGCGTGTACCGGCCCAACTGGATCGAGATCGACGGCGTCGTCAACATGCGCGACCTCGGCGGGATGCCGACCACCGACGGCGGCAGCGTCCGCCCCCGACGACTCATCCGGTCCGACAACCTCCAGGACCTGCCGGCGCCCTCGGTGCGCCACCTCGTCGACGTCGTCGGTGTCCGCGACGTCGTCGACCTTCGCACCCATGTGGAGGTGGCCAAGGAGGGCGAGGGCCCGCTGCTCGCCGAACCGGCCATCCGCTACCACCACTTCACGCTCTACCGCGAGGACACGTCCGAGTCGGGCATCCCGGCCGCCGAGCGTGCCCTGCCGTGGGAGACCGACGAGCGACGGGCCCGCGACACCGCGCGGCGAGAGGCCGCGGAGCGCGCCGGGGCCGGGATCGCGAGCGCGGCGGAGGCCGAGCAGGAGGAGGCCCGCCGGCGCAGCCACGACGCGTTCTGGTCGGAGCACTACCTGTCCTACCTGGTCCAGCGGCCCGACTCGGTCGTCGCGGCCCTGCGGGCCGTGGCCGGCAGCGACGGGGCCTCGATCGTGCACTGTGCAGCGGGCAAGGACCGCACCGGCACCGTCGTCGGGCTCGCTCTCACCGTGGTCGGCGTGCCGGCCGACCTCGTCGTCGCCGACTACGCCGCCTCGGCCGAGCGCGTCGCGGCGATCATGGACCGACTGCGCGCCAAGCAGGCGTATGCCGACAACCTGCGGGACAAGACCGTCGCGCAGCAGTCACCGACCACCGACACGATGCGCCTGCTCCTCGAGGCGCTGCAGGTGCGGTACGGCGGCGCCCTCGGCTGGCTCGAGGCCCAGGGGTGGACCGCCCCCGACACCGAGCGGCTGCGGGCCAGGCTGCTCGAGGACTGACGGGCGCCGCCCCGGCTACTTCTTCGGCTTGTCCCCCGCGCCGTCGCTCGACAGGGCTGCGATGAAGGCCTCCTGCGGGACCTCGACCCGGCCGACCATCTTCATCCGCTTCTTGCCCTCCTTCTGCTTCTCGAGCAGCTTGCGCTTGCGGCTGATGTCGCCGCCGTAGCACTTGGCGAGGACGTCCTTGCGGATGGCGCGGATGTTCTCGCGGGCGATGATGCGCGAGCCGATCGCGGCCTGGATCGGCACCTCGAACTGCTGGCGCGGGATGAGGTCCTTGAGCTTGCCGGCCATCATGACGCCGTACGAGTAGGCCTTGTCCTTGTGGACGATGGCGCTGAACGCGTCGACGCTCTCGCCCTGGAGCAGGATCTGCACCTTGACGAGATCGGCCACCTGCTCCCCGTCGGGCTCGTAGTCGAGCGAGGCGTAGCCGCGGGTGCGCGACTTCAGCTGGTCGAAGAAGTCGAAGACGATCTCCGCGAGCGGCAGCGTGTACCGCATCTCGACCCGGTCCTCGGACAGGTAGTCCATCCCCCGGAGCGCGCCGCGCTTCTGCTGGCACAGCTCCATGATGGCCCCGACGAACTCGCTCGGAGCGAGGATCGTGGCGCGCACGACCGGCTCGCTGACCTCGGCGATCTTGCCCTCGGGGAACTCGCTCGGGTTGGTGACGTGGATCTGCTTGCCGTCGTCCATCGTCACGTCGTAGACGACGTTGGGCTGGGTCGAGATGAGGTCGAGGTTGAACTCCCGCTCGAGCCGCTCGCGGACGATCTCGAGGTGAAGCAGCCCGAGGAAGCCGCAGCGGAAGCCGAAGCCGAGGGCGGCCGACGTCTCCGGCTCGTAGACGAGCGCCGCGTCGTTGAGCTTGAGCCGGTCGAGGGCGTCGCGCAGGTCCGGGTAGTCCGATCCGTCGATCGGGTACAGCCCGGAGAAGACCATCGGCTTGGGGTCGCGGTAGCCGCCGAGGCTCTGCGTGGCGGGCTTGCTTGCGTTCGTCACGGTGTCGCCGACGCGGGACTGGCGGACGTCCTTGACGCCGGTGATGAGGTAGCCGACCTCGCCCACCCCGAGCCCCTTGCCGGGCACCGGCTCCGGGCTGATGACGCCGATCTCGAGCAGCTCGTGGGTGGCCCGGGTCGACATCATGACGATGCGCTCGCGCGGGTTGAGGTTGCCGTCGACGACCCGGACGTAGGTGACGACGCCGCGGTAGGTGTCGTAGACGGAGTCGAAGATCATCGCGCGGGCCGGCGCCGACGCGTCACCGGTCGGGGCCGGGAGCTGGGTGACGATCTCGTCGAGGAGCGCCTCGACGCCCTCCCCGGTCTTGCCGGACACCTTGAGGCAGTCCTCCGGGTCGCCACCGATGAGCTTGGCGAGCTCCTCGGCGTACTTCTCCGGCTGGGCCGCGGGCAGGTCGATCTTGTTGAGGACCGGGATGATGGTGAGGTCGTTCTCCATCGCCAGGTAGAGGTTCGCGAGGGTCTGGGCCTCGATGCCCTGGGCCGCGTCGACGAGGAGCACCGCGCCCTCGCAGGCAGCCAGGCTGCGCGACACCTCGTACGTGAAGTCGACGTGACCGGGGGTGTCGATCATGTTGAGCGCGTAGGTCTGCCCGCCGACCTCCCACGGCATGCGCACGGCCTGGCTCTTGATCGTGATGCCGCGCTCCCGCTCGATGTCCATGCGGTCGAGGTACTGGGCGCGCATCGCCCGCGCGTCGACGACCCCGGTCAGCTGGAGCATCCGGTCGGCGAGGGTCGACTTGCCGTGGTCGATGTGCGCGATGATGCAGAAGTTGCGGATCAGGTCCGGCGGCGTTGCGTTGGGGGCCAACGCGGAGCGGGCCATGGGCGACACGGTGGGGCGAACCTCGCGAGGTGGGCGGCGGGTGGACGGTCGTGCTCGGCCGGGGCCGGCATCGTCCCAGTCTCCCACGTCCGGACGCGTGCCCGCGCACCCGCCGCACACTCCCGAGCACCCCTGGGCGCCCGCCCGCCGAGCGGGGACGCCTGATCGGCGGGACGATGTCGAGCAGCGCCGCCGCCGATCGACGTGGCCGTGCGTGGCCGCCGGCTGCAGCAGCACCCCTACGCCGAGACGTTCGTCATCCGGCGCGGGTCGGCGACCTTCACCATCGGCTCCGGGGCGGACGCTCGCGAGGTCGTCGGTCGCGCCGGTCAGGTGCTCGTCGTGCCGGCGACACGCCGCACCGGTTCCGCACCGGCCCCGGCGGCTACGAGGGCGTCCACATCCACGCGAACGACCACTTCGTCACCGACTGGCTCGAGTGACCTCGCCGCGCCGGCAGAGCGCGGACGGTCAGCGCCGGCGTCAGCGCGTCGACGCGGTGACCGGGCCGTCCGAGGTGTCCGACGCGTCCCACCTGGGCGGCGCATCCGGCGTCCCGGTGCGCGCGCCGGCCGTCGGGCGCCGCTCCAGGACGAGGGACGTCGCGGCGATGCCGACGCCGAGGACCGCCAGTACCGCGCCGACGAGGCTCGGGGCGCCGTAGCCGAACCCGGCCGCGAGGACGACCGACCCGAGCCAGGCCCCCAGCGCGTTCGCGGTGTTGAGCGTCGAGTGGTTGAGCGCCGCGGCGAGCGACTGTCCCTCGTGCGCGACGTCCATGAGCCGGGTCTGCAGCAGCGGTACGAGCACCGAGGGCAGCAGCCCGAGGAGGAACACCATGCTCACCGCGAGCCACAGGACGTGGGCGGCCGGACCGAAGGCGGCCAGCAGCACGGCGATGAGCGACAGGGACACGACGATGCCGCGCAGGACCCCGAACTGCTTCCCAACGCGCCCGGACAGAGCCATGCCGACGACCATGCCGGTCCCGTACGCAGCGAGGACCCAGGGGATGTGGCGCTCGTCCAGTCCGGCGAGGTCGGTCATCGTCGGGGTGATGAAGGAGTACATGGCGAACATGCCGCCGAAGCCCACGACGCCGACGAGGAGGGCCAGCCAGACCTGCAGCCGGGTCAGGGCCCTCAGCTCACGACGCATCGACTCCTCACCGCTCGAGCTCTGCCGCGGCAGGAACAGGCCGACCGCCACGACCGTGACCGCCGCGATGATCCCGACCGCCAGGTAGGGCGCGTGCCACGAGAGCCGCTGGCCGAGGACGGTCGCGAGCGGCACGCCGACGACGTTGGCCACGCCGAGCCCGCCCAGGATGGTCGCCACCGCTGCGGTGCGACGTTCGTGCGAGACCAGTGACGCCGCGACGACCGATCCGATGCCGAAGAACGCGCCGTGCGGCATGCCGGCGAGGAACCGGGCGGCCATGACGGTCGGGTAGGTGTTCGCGACGACGACGGCCAGGTGGGCGACGGCGAAGAAGGCCATGAGACCCATGAGCAGGCCCTTGCGCGGCGCCTTGGCCGCGATGACGGCGATGAGCGGAGCGCCGACGACGACGCCGAGCGCGTAGGCCGACACGTAGTGACCGGCGGTCGCGATGTCGACGGCGGTGCCCGCGGCGATCTGGGGCAGCAGGCCCATGGTCACGAACTCGGTCGTGCCGATGGCGAAGCCGCCCACGGACAGCGCGAGGATGGCAAGGGCGGTGCGGCGACGGGCGGGGCTCAAGGACGACTCCGGGGGTAGGTGCGGTCGGCTGGTGCGTGTGGCTCGTGCGGATCGCCGTCGACCCGGGCTCTGACCCACACGGTAACGGCGCCGTGGCTACGGTGATTCCCATGTCCGCTCGACCCGCCGGCGTCGTCCGTCGCCTCCTCCACCTCCTGCGCGGCCCGTCCCGGGCGTCGGGATCCGCCCCGTCCGTCCCGTCCCGCACGCCCAGCACGACGTCCAGCACGACGCCCAGCACGACGCGACGGCCAGGGGCCCCCGGCGCCCGGACGGTCGCGGCGCCCGGCGACTACCCGGGCGATGCGACGCAGCTGCCCGACACGACCTACGCCCCGCGGCCCGACGGCCGTCCCGACCCGGGCGAGATCGTGTGGACGTGGGTGCCGTTCGAGGAGGACCACCGCGAGGGCAAGGACCGGCCCGTCCTGCTCATCGGCCGGGAGGGCCGCTGGCTCGTCGGCCTCCAGCTGACGAGCAGGGACCACGACCTCGACGAGGAGCAGGAACGCCGGGCCGGGCGTGAGTGGGTCGATATCGGCACCGGCGCCTGGGACGGACGGCGTCGCCCGAGCGAGGTGCGCGTCAACCGCCTCGTCCGGGTGGACCCGGACGCCGTGCGGCGCGAGGGCGCGGTCCTGCCGCGCGAGCGCTACGAGGAGGTTGTCGCCGCCGTGCGGGCGCACCTCGGCTGAGCGGCGGCTCTGAACAGGAAACGGGCCCGTCACCGAGGGTGACGGGCCCGTTCAGGCAAGGCGGCCGAGCGTCAGAGGGACGCGGCCTTCTTGGCCATGGCCGACTTGCGGTTGGCGGCCTGGTTCTGGTGGATGACGCCCTTGCTCACGGCCTTGTCCAGCTTGCGGCTGGCGGCCTTGAGGGCGGCGTCGGCGGCGTCCTTGTCACCGGAGGCAGCAGCCTCGCGGAACTTGCGGACCCACGTGCGAAGCTCGGACTTGACGGCCTTGTTGCGCTCGGTGCGCTTCTCGTTCGTCTTGATCCGCTTGAGCTGCGACTTGATGTTTGCCACGAGATGTTCTTTCGTTCGGTCGGATTCTGCCGTTAGAGGGCGGCAAAGCCGTTCGGGACCGGGCGTGGGGCACCCTGCGTGAACGGCTCTGGGTGGAGCCTGCATGCGCGCACGACCTGAGCGCGCACGCAAGGACCAAAGGTACCAGCGCCGCACGCCCCCTCCAAACCGGCGCCGCAACCCCGGATGGGCTGGTCAGGGGCTGGTCAGGGGCTGGTCGGGGGCACGTCGGCGGGCCGCCCCGGGTCGTCGGCGAGCCCGTCGGCCACCGTGCCCCGACCCCGTCGCGACGAGGACCGCTCAGCGTCCGCCGCGGGCACCGGCGATCGTCAGGATCGCGCGCTCGACGGCGTAGACGGGGTCGCGGCCACCGCCCTTGACCTCGTGGTCCGCCGCGGCGACCGCCAGGATCGCGGTGGCCAGGCCGTCCGCACTCCAGTGGCCGACCACCCGACGCGCCTTGTCGACCTGCCACGGCGCCATCCCGAGGCTCTTGGCCAGCTGCGCGGAGCTGCCCCGCCCGGCCGCGCCCACCTTGACGAGCTGGCGCAGCTGCGAGGCGATGACCGCGACGATGGGCACGGGGTCGACCCCGCTGGCGATGGCGTGACGCAGCAGCCGCAGCGCCTCCCCGGCCTGCCCGGCCACGGCGGCATCGGCCACGCGGAAGCCGGTGGCCTCGACCTTGCCCCCGTAGTACGTGTCGACGACGCTGTCGTCGACCGTGCCCTCGGTGTCGGAGACGAGCTGGGCGCAGGCGGCTGCCAGCTCGCGCACGTCCTTGCCGACGGCCTCGACGAGCGCCCGCACGGCCTCGCCCGTGATGCGACGGCGGGCGGCCGCGAACTCCTTGGTGACGAAGTCGGACTTGTCGCGGTCGGACTTGACGGCCGGGCACTCGACGACCCGGGCTCCCTGCTTCTTCATCGTGTCGAGGACCTTCTTGGCGCGGGGTCCTCCCCCGTGGGCGACGACGAGGCTGACCTCCGGCTCGGGCGCCGCGAGCAGGTCGAGCAGGTCGAGCTGGAGCTCGTCGGGCGCGTCGTGCACGTCGCGCACGACGATGCACGTGGCGCCGCCGAAGAGCGAGGGGCTGGCGTGCACGCGCAGCTGCCCACCCTCGTAGGTGGCAGCGTCGAGGCGGACCACCTCTGCGTCGACCGAGCGCGCGGCCGCGACGAAGGAGGCCACCGCCCGCTCGACGAGGACCTCCTCGGGACCGCTCACGAGCACGAGGGGCGGGACGCCGGTGTCGCTCATGGCCCTAGGGTGCCACGGGCGGCCGACACCTCAGTCAGGGGCGGTCAGGGCGCTGACCGTCCACGATGACGACCACCATCAGGCCACGAAGGCGGGTGTCGTGCCGGTCGCCGTCCACGTCCCGCCTTCGTGGTCGTCGTCCTGCACGCATCGGCCGACGCCTCGGTGCCCCGTCAGTCGAACAGCTGGCCGGTCGCGAGGCTGAGACCGAGCTGCTCGGCACGCGCCGCGATGGTCTCACCGGGCAGCTCGAAGTGCTCGACGAGCTCGTCGAGGAGCATCCCGGACTCGGCGGCGTCGCGCAGCTCGGCGTCCTGCTCGTCGCTCCACGCATGGCCGGACGTCACGGCGCTCCGGCTGCCGGGCGCGGAGGGCGGCGGGGGCGCGACCGGGCGCGGGTGCTCGCTGCCGTCCTCCTCCGAGCGCGTGCCGGTCAGCGATCGCAGCGCCGGCTCCTCGACGGGGAGCGGTTCGGGCGCGGTCTGGTCGAGTCGGCCGAGCGCGGCGAGGACCATCTGCTTGTCCGTCGTCGGGTAGAACGGCGGCAGGGAGCGCTGGAGGAACCCGGCGTACCGGGCCGTCATCATCCGCGAGTCGAGGAACGCGACGACGCCGCGGTCGTCGGAGCGGCGGACGAGGCGTCCGGCGCCCTGGGCCAGGCGGAGCGCGGCGTGCGTCGCCGAGACGGCCATGAAGCCGTTGCCGCCCATCCGGGCGATCGCCTGCGACCGCGCCGAGGCGAGGGGGTCGTCCGGCCGCGGGAACGGGATGCGGTCGATGATGACGAGCTGGCACGAGGAGCCGGGCACGTCGACGCCCTGCCACAGGGTCAGCGTCCCGAAGAGGCAGGTGCGGGGGCTGCGCGCGAACTGCCGCACGAGCGTCGTGATCTGGTCCTCGCCCTGGCACAGGACCGGGTAGTCGTCGCCGAGACGGGCGCGCATGACCTCGGCGGCGTTCTGTGCCGCGCGCGTCGACGAGAAGAGGCCCAGCGTGCGACCACCTGCGGCGCGGACCAGCTCCTCGATCTCGTCCAGGGCGGCATCGCTGGTGCCGTCGCGGCCGGGCGGCGGCAGGTGCGTGGCGACGTAGGCGATCGCCTGCTTGGGGTAGTCGAAGGGGCTGCCGACGTCGAGGCCCCGCCAGGCGGGGGCGCCGTCACCGCGCAGGCCGATGGTGCCGGCGACCGCGTCGAAGCTGCCGCCGAGCTCGAGCGTGGCGGACGTGAGGACCACCGTGCGCGCGTCGAACACCTTGTCGCGCACCAGCATCGCGACGCTCATCGGCGCGACGCGCAGCACCGGGCCCCGGCGCTGGTCGTGGGAGAGCCAGACGACGTCGAGCTCGCGCTCCTCGAGGATCCGCTCGGCGTTCTCGTGGACCTCGTCGACGGCGGCGCGCGCCACCTGGCGCGCACCGTCGACCTCGGTGCCGGGGGGTGGCTTGAGGTCGCTCTGCACCTGGCGCGCGGCGTCGCGGACCCGGGCCAGGGCGAGGCCGACGGCGTCGGGGATCCCGAGCATCCGGCCCTCCTCGACGCGCTCGAGCGACGCGGCGAGCAGCTCGCCGGCCTCGGTCAGGGCGTCGGTGTTGTCGGACATCCGACCGGCTCGCTTGGCGGCCGTGGCCACCATCGAGCCGGTCAGCTCGTCGGTGATGGTGGCCGTGACGCGGTCGACGAGCTCATGCGCCTCGTCGACCACGAGGACGTCGTGCTCGGGCAGCATCTGGCGGCCTTCGAAGGAGTCGATGGCCATGAACGAGTGGTTGGTCACGACGACGTCGACGTCCTTGGCGGCCTCGCGGGCGCGTTCGACGAAGCACTCGGTGACGAAGGGGCACTTGCCGCCGAGGCACTCGTGGGCCGACACCGACACCTGGCGCCAGGCCCGCTCCGAGACACCGGGGACGAGCTCGTCGCGGTCACCGGACTCGGTGTGACCGGCCCAGTCCCGCAGGCGAACCACCTCGGCGCCGAGCCGACCGACGCCGGCGTCGACCTGCGACACCGACAGCAGCCCGTCCTCGTCGTCGGGGAAGCCGCCCTCGAGCTTGTTGAGGCAGACGTAGTTGCGGCGGCCCTTGACGAGCGCGTACGTCGGGCGGCGACCGAGGACCGGGGCGAGCGCCTCGGCGACGCGCGGCATGTCGCGGTCGACGATCTGGGCCTGCAGGGCGAGGGTCGCGGTGGCGACGACGGCAGGTTTGCCGGACCGGAACGCGTGGGCCACCGCAGGCACGAGGTAGGCGAGCGACTTGCCGGTGCCGGTGCCGGCCTGCACGAGCAGGTGCTCACCCTTGTCCACGGCGTCGCCGACGGCCCGTGCCATGGCCAGCTGGCCGGGCCGCTCGACACCACCGACCCTCGACAGCGCGGCGTGGAGGAGGTCGTCGATCGAAGGTCGAGGGGCCACCGACCCACCCTATGGGGCGCCACCGACACGCTGCCGCCCCCGTCCCCAGCCTGCCGGTCCCACTGAGGAGTCGCGACGGACAGCGTGAGGTTCACGGCACTTCGTCGCCGGACGCGTCACAGCGGAGTTTGATCGAGACATGACCACGAGCCAGCCCACCGACCTCGCCATCGCGCGCGCAGCGACCCTGCGGCCGATGCTCGAGGTGGCGGCCGACCTCGGCATCGCCGAGCACCACGTCGTGCCGTACGGCCGCGACGTCGCCAAGGTCGACCTCGCCGTCCTCGACACCCCCGTCCCCGGGCGTCGGGCGACCTTTGTCGTCGTCACGGCAATGACCCCGACACCGCTCGGCGAGGGCAAGACCACGACGTCGGTCGGCCTCGCCCAGGCCCTCGAGCGCCTCGGATCGCGCGCCGTCGTGACGCTGCGCCAGCCCTCGATGGGGCCGACGTTCGGCATCAAGGGCGGCGCCGCCGGCGGCGGGTACAGCCAGGTCGTGCCGATGGACCGGCTCAACCTGCACCTCACCGGCGACTTCCACGCCGTGACGGCGGCGCACAACCTCCTCGCCGCGATGGTCGACAACCACCTGCACCACGGCAACCCGCTCGGGATCGACCCGCGCCGCATCACCTGGCGGCGGGTCCTCGTCGTCGTCGGCCTCGGCGCCCGCGAGGACGGCGTCCCGCGGGAGACGGGCTTCGACATCACGGCCGCGAGCGAGGTCATGGTGCTGCTCAGCCTCGCGACATCGCTGCAGGACCTGCGCGAGCGTCTCGGGCGCATCGTCGTCGGCTACACCGTCGAGGGCAAGGGTGTCACGGCCGAGGACCTCGGCGCGGCGGGCGCCATGGCGGTGATCCTGCGCGACGCCGTGCAGCCCAACCTCGTGCAGACGCTCGAGGGCGGGCCCGCGCTCGTGCACTGCGGCCCGTTCGGCAACATCGCGACCGGCACCTCGTCGGTGCTCGCGGACCTCGTGGCCATGCGCGGCGCCGACGTCGTCGTCACCGAGGCCGGATTCGGCGCGGACATGGGCGCCGAGCGCTTCTTCGACGTCAAGTGCCGGGTGGCCGGGCTGTCCCCCGACGCCGCCGTCGTCGTCGCGACGGTGCGGGCCCTCAAGGCGCACTCAGGTCGGTGGCGCATCCGCGCCGGGCGGCCCCTGCCCGAGGACCTGCTCGACGAGGACCCGACGGCCGTCGAGGCAGGTCTGCCCAACCTCCGCGCCCACCTCGACATCGTCCGACGCTTCGGGGTGACGCCGGTCGTGGCCGTCAACGCCTTCCCCACGGACCACGGCTCCGAGCACGATGTCGTGCGCCGGTTCTGCGACGAGCTCGGCGTCCGCTGCGCCGTGACGCGTCATGTGGCCGAGGGCGGGTCGGGGGCGGAGGACCTCGCCCGCCGCGTGCTCGAGGCGGCCGCCGAGCCGGCCGAGTTCCGCGTCCTCTACCCGCTGGAGATGCCGCTCGCGGCCAAGATCGAGACCGTGGCCCGCGAGGTCTACGGTGCCGACGGCATCGACCTGTCCCCAGGGGCTGCCCGGGCCCTGCGCGACTACGAGCGTCTCGGCTTCGGCGAGCTGCCCGTCGTCATCGCCAAGACGCACCTGTCGCTGTCGTCGGACCCGACGCTGCTCGGGGCGCCGACGGGGTGGCGGATGCCGGTCCGCGAGGTGCGGGCCGCCGTCGGCGCCGGCTACGTGTACGCAGTCTGCGGCGACATGCGCACCATGCCGGGGCTGCCGAGCTCGCCCAACGCCGAGCGCATCGACCTGGACGAGGACGGCAGCATCGTCGGCCTTTCGTGAGGGAACACTCCACCGCGGTGCGACCGAACCACCTCAGGTGAGCGGCGCAGCGTCGACGCGTCGGGCCATCGTGACGTCGTCGCGGTAGTCGGTGTCGGACAGCTTGAGCCCGCGCGGCACACGCCCGACCTCCGTCCAGCCCGCAGAGGCGTAGAACTCGCCGAGGCCGAGCCCGTCGCGGTAGTCGAGCCTGAGCAGCTCGACCGCGGGCAGCGACCGCCGGGCGATGCCGACCATCCCGCCGAGGAGGATGCGCCCGAGGTTGCGACCCTGGGCCGCCGGGTCCACCATGAGCCGCTTGAGGCCGGCGAGGTGCTCGTACGGGAAGCCGCGCGAGTGCTCCCAGAAACCGAGCCCCCGCAGCGTGCCGTCGGGGTCATGCAGGGTGCACAGCAGTGCCGTCTGGGCACCGACGTCCGCCAGGTGCCGGTCGAGAGCGGCGGCGACGGCCTCGCGGGGGGCCCCGGGCAGGAAGCCGACCGAGCCGCCGGCGTCGTTGACGTGCACCCACAGGTCGATGACGGCGTCCCTGAGCTCGGCGTCGATGCGGGCCGGGTCGACGACCGCCACGACCGGGGCCTCGAAGTACAGCATCGGCTCCGAGCCAGGCGGGTCGTCGCGGTTGAGGCGCGTGCCCTTCTGCACGAGGCCGGCCGCCGTGGCCGTCGCGGCGGAGGCGCCGTTGACCCGGTCGACCATGGCGGTGACGCGTTCGTCGCGGTGCTCCAGGCCCCAGGCGACGATGCCGCGCGACACCTCGCGGCCCAGTCCCTGACCGAGCCGGGAGTACGCGAGCCGGTAGTAGAGGTTGAGCTCGGTCTCGTCGGAGTCCTTGACCCGCAGTCCGGCCCAGCCGACGACCTCACCCGAGGACCGCTCGACGACGGCCGCGTACCCGACGCCGTCGGCCTCCCAGGAGTCGAGGTCGTCCTCGAGCCTCTCGCGGCAGCGTTCCGGGCTCGGCCTGGTGTGCGGCGCGTGCGCGTACGTTCGCGGGTCGCTGTGCAGTCGCACGTAGTCCTCGAGGTCGGCCTCGTCCGGGCGGCGCAGGACGAGACGCCGCGTCACGATCCAGGGGTCACCCGGACGTCCCGGCGCCGGCGGCTGCACCAGCGCCGGCACGCAGGTGCCACGAGCATCCACCGTCACCGCGACGGAGCCGGACGTTCGGGCGCCCGTGTCTCGCAGACAGCCTGTGGCGCGCCGTCGCAGCACGGCTCGATGTACAGGCACCTGGGGCAGCGGTTGTGCGCCTGCTCGGCATACATCTGGGCGCCGCAGTACGGGCAAGGGATCTCGAGGGCCATGCCACCATCCTCACCGACAGCTCCGACAGCAACGACAGCACCGACGCCGCGTCCTCCCGTCGGCGTCGGTCAGCTCGCGACGACGACGTAGTCGGACAGCTCGGCCTCGAGGTCGGGCGTCACCTTGGCCCGCACGCGCGTGCCGTCCGCGACGTGCTCGCTGGCGAGGACCTCGGCGCCCTCGTGGATGCGGGAGACGAGGTCACCGCGCTCGTAGGGCACCAGCACCTCGACCTCGATGTCCGGCCTGGGCAGCTCGTCGGCGATGAGGTCGCGCAGCTCGGCCAGGCCGGCGCCGGTTCGGGCCGACACGGTGATGCAGTGCCTCTCGTGGCGGCGCAGCCGGTCGAGCACCTCCGGGTCGGCGATGTCGGCCTTGTTGACGACGATGACCTCCTTGACCTGGTCACCGCCGACGTCGGCGAGCACCCCGCGCACGGCGCTGATCTGGCCCTCCGGGTCCGGGTGCGAGCCGTCCACGACGTGCAGCAGCAGGTCGGCGTCGGCCACCTCCTCGAGCGTCGACCGGAACGCCTCGACGAGCTGGTGGGGCAGGCTGCGGACGAAGCCGACGGTGTCGGCGAGCGTGTAGACGCGGCCGTCCTCGGTCTCGGCGCGCCGGACGGTCGGGTCGAGGGTGGCGAAGAGCTGGTTCTCGACCAGCACGCCGGCGCCGGTCAGCCGGTTGAGCAGCGAGCTCTTGCCGGCGTTGGTGTAGCCGGCGATCGCGACCGAGGGCACGCCCCCCACGCGTCGGGAGTGGCGCCGGGTGTCGCGGCTGGTCTTCATGCCCTTGATGTCGCGCCGCAGCTTGGCGATCTTGGTGTTGATCCGGCGGCGGTCGAGCTCGATCTTCGTCTCACCGGGTCCGCGCGACCCGATGCCCTCACCGCCGGCGACGCGGCCACCGGCCTGGCGGGACATCGACTCGCCCCAGCCGCGCAGGCGCGGCAGGAGGTACTGCAGCTGCGCCAGCTCGACCTGGGCGCGGCCCTCCCGGCTCTTGGCGTGCTGGGCGAAGATGTCGAGGATCAGGGCGGTGCGGTCGATGACCTTGACCTTGACGACATCCTCGAGGGCACGACGCTGACCCGGGGCCAGCTCGCCGTCGCAGATGACGGTGTCGGCGCCCTCGGCCACGACGATGTCGCGCAGCTCGATCGCCTTGCCCTTACCGAGGTACGTGGCGGGGTCCGGCCGCTGGCGCCGCTGGAGGACGCCGGCGAGAACGGTCGAGCCGGCGGTCTCGGCCAGCGCGGCGAGCTCGCGGATGGAGTTCTCGGCGTCCTCGCTCGTGCCGTCGGTCCAGACACCGGCGAGCACGACGCGCTCGAGACGAAGCTGCCGGTACTCGACCTCGGTGACGTCCTCGAGCTCGGTCGACAACCCCTGGACTCGGCGAAGGGCCGCACGCTCCTCGCGGTCGAGCTGGTCACCGTCGTAGAGCGGAAGGTCCGCCTCGGTGCGCTCGTCGAGGTCGGCGGCCAGTGCCTCGGCGCGGGTCGCGAACAGGTTGGTGCCGCGACTGTGCTGGTTCGTGTGGTTCGTCGTCATGTTCTCCCTATGGTCCCATCCCATTAACGCCACGAGCGACTCGTTTGTGCCCGCACCACCTCACCCGGCGCTCACCCGGCCCATACCCCCTCGCGCGGGGCGCCACCGGTCCGGCCGGTGTCGCCCCGGGACCCTGCCGCTACGGTGGCCGTGATGAGCGAGCGGACCGACCACTACTTCAGCGCCGAGCCGGCCTCCCCCGAGGACCTGCGCACCATCGCGGTGACGTTGGAGGGCAGGCCGTACCGCCTGACCACCGCGCGGGGCGTCTACTCCCCCGAGCGTCTCGACCCGGGCACCGCGGTCCTCCTCGCCGCGGCTCCGGATCCGAGCCCGGCGGGTGCGCTCCTCGACCTCGGCTGCGGCTGGGGGCCCATCGGCCTGACCCTCGCGCTGCGCTCCCCCGGCGCGACCGTGTGGGGGGTCGACGTCAACCGCCGCTCGCTCGACCTCGCACGCCGCAACGCGGCGACCGTCGGCGTCGCGAACGTCACCTTCTGCGAGCCCCACGAGGTCCCGGCCGACCTGCGCTTCGACACGATCTGGTCCAACCCCCCGATCCACGTCGGCAAGGCGGCGCTGCACGACCTCCTCGAGCGCTGGCTGCCTCGGCTCACCGACGACGGCGCGGCCCACCTCGTCGTCCAGAAGCACCTCGGCTCGGACTCGCTGCAGAAGTGGCTCAACGCCCAGGACTGGGGCCTGACGTGCGGCCGCCTGTCGTCGGCCAAGTCGTTCCGCGTCCTCGAGGTGCGTCGCAGCTCAGGACCGCCCGCAGGGCGTCACAACGGGAACTCACCGTCGGCGACGAGCTGAGCGGGTCCCGCGAGCTCGACCCGACTGCCCGGCAGCGGCGTCACGGTGAGGCGACCGCCGGGCACGTCGACGGTCCACGGGGAGTCGTCCTCGACCCCGGACCAGAAGCGCGTGGCGAGGGCCGCCGCGGCCGCGCCGGTTCCGCACGAGCGGGTCTCGCCGACCCCGCGCTCGTGGACCCGCATCGCGATGTGGCCCGGACCGACCGCCCTGACGAACTCCACGTTGACCCCCTCGCGCTGCTCCGGGTGGACCTCGGGAGCGGCGGTGAGGTCGAGCTGGTCGAGGTCGATGCCCTCGGGG